>NZ_JASJXA010000012.1:0-136007 GCF_035018905.1 Glaciimonas sp. Gout2
TTGAATGGCTACGCAGGTAACGATGTCATGCTGGGAGGGAGGGGCGATGATTCGTTAGATGGGGGTGAGGGCGATGATACGCTAAGTGGTAATGCTGGTGACGATCGTCTCAACGGTGGGGAAGGTAATGACACTTTACTAGGTGGCGCTGGCGAAGATACGTTAAGCGGCGGCGCTGGTAATGACATTCTGACCGGTGGCAAGGGTGACGATATGCTCAATGGTGGCTTTGGTAATGACACCTATATGTTAAGTCGCGGTGACGGCCACGACACGATCAACAATTATGATTATGGTACTGATTACTCGGGCGGCGGTCGCACGGATGTCGTGATTTTTACTGATATGAATGCCAGCGATATTCAGGGTCTGCGTACTGTCAATACAGATCTGATTATCGAATTTGGAAGCGGTGACAGTCTCACGATCAGCAACTATTTTAATAACGCAAGCTATCAAATTGACCAGTTCCGGTTTGCTGATGGGCAGGTGTGGACCGGCGCACAAATACTGGGTGCTTATCCGATTGTGCTGACTGACAAGAATGACCATCTGGGATTTTCCAATAGTGGCGAGACAATTTATGCCGGTGCCGGTGATGACACTATTTACGGATATGGTGGTGATGATGTGATCGATGGCGGGACCGGGAATAATTATCTGAATGGCGGTAGCGGCAATGACCGGTTATCCGGGTGCGCGGGCGACGATACGTTGGATGGCGAAGCGGGCGACGATGTACTGGACGGCGGGGAAGGTAATAACCGCTTGGACGGTGGAAGTGGCAACGACACGCTGATCACTGGTGCTGGCAACGATACGTTAACTGGTGGCGATGGCAATGACATCCTGACCGGTGGCAAGGGCGACGACAAACTGCAGGGTGGCGCTGGCAATGATACGTATGTGTTAAGTCGCGGTGACGGCCACGACACGATCAACAATTATGATTATGGTACTGATTACTCGGGCGGTGGTCGCACGGATGTCGTGATTTTTACTGATATGAATGCCAGCGATATTCAGGGTCTGCGTACTGTCAATACAGATCTGATTATCGAATTTGGAAGCGGTGATAGTCTCACGATCAGCAACTATTTTGATGGCGTGAACTATCAAATCAACCAGTTCCGGTTTGCTGATGGTCAGGTGTGGACCGGCGCACAAATACTGGCTACGCATCCGGTGATGCTGACCGACAATAATGACAATCTGCGATTTTCTGATAGTGGCGAGACGATTTATGCAGGCGGCGGTAATGACACGATTTATAGCTTTGGCGGTGATGACGTCATCGACGGCGGTACTGGAAATAATTATCTGAATGGTGGCAGCGGCAATGACCGGTTATTCGCAGGCGACGGCAACGATACATTGATTGGCGAATCGGGCGATGACGTTCTGGAAGGGGGGGAAGGTAATAATCAATTAGACGGTGGAAGTGGTAACGATACGCTGACCACCGGCGCTGGCAAGGATACGTTAAGCGGTGGCGATGGGAATGATATTCTGACCAGCGGTAGCGGCGAAGATACGTTAAGCGGCGGCGCTGGTAATGATATTCTGACCGGTGGCAAGGGCGACGACAAACTGCAGGGTGGCGCTGGCAATGATACGTATGTGTTAAGTCGTGGTGACGGCCACGACACGATCAACAATTATGATTATGGTACTGATTACTCGGGCGGTGGTCGCACGGATGTCGTGATTTTTACTGATATGAATGCCAGCGATATTCAGGGTCTGCGTACTGTCAATACAGATCTGATTATCGAATTTGGAAGCGGTGACAGTCTCACGATCAGCAACTATTTTGATGGCGTGAACTATCAAATCAACCAGTTCCGGTTTGCTGATGGTCAGGTGTGGACCGGCGCACAAATACTGGCTACGCATCCGGTGATGCTGACCGACAATAATGACAATCTGCGATTTTCTGATAGTGGCGAGACGATTTATGCAGGCGGCGGTAATGACACGATTTATAGCTTTGGCGGTGATGACGTCATCGACGGCGGTACTGGAAATAATTATCTGAATGGTGGCAGCGGCAATGACCGGCTATTCGCAGGCGACGGCAACGATACATTGATTGGCGAATCGGGCGATGACGTGCTGGAAGGGGGGGAAGGTAATAATCAATTAGACGGTGGAAGTGGTAACGATACGCTGACCACCGGCGCTGGCAAGGATACGTTAAGCGGTGGCGATGGGAATGATATTCTGACCAGCGGTAGCGGCGAAGATACGTTAAGCGGCGGCGCTGGTAATGACATTCTGACCGGTGGCAAGGGTGACGATATGCTCAATGGTGGCTTTGGTAATGACACCTATATGTTAAGTCGTGGTGACGGACACGACACGATTGATAACTATGATTATGGTACTGATTACTCGGGCGGCGGTCGCACGGATGTGATCCGATTCACAGACGTCAATTCTGATGCTTTAAGCGGGTTGCGACGGGTCAAGAACGATCTGATTATCGACTACGGCAACGGTGACAGCATCACGGTGGCTAATTATTTTAATGGCGCTAGTTATCAAATCAATCAATTCCAGTTTGCCGACGGCAAGACATTGACCGGAACAGAATTACTTTCAGCAAATCCGATTGCTCTACCCGAAGCTGCCGATAGCATGGGCGTTATGAACGCAGATCAGCATAGTCATGCTGACGTTAGTGATGATAACGGTCAAGCTGACAATGATGACGTTAGCAGCGAAGCAGATAACGACGACAAAGTGATAACAGATAGCATAGGCAAGCAGGTGGTTGCTGTGCATGTTAGCGAGGGGATCGCTGCTGCTGCTTTGCTGTTTGGACAAGCGGGCGATCGGGTGTTGGCTAAGGCTCGGAAACAGCAGGCAATTATTGATAATTGGTTCACGAAAGTGGATGGTCGTCGCGCGTTATCTTTGCAGACGGTGACTGACAATTCGACCGTTGATGCTGCCGGTTCTACTGATACGCTGCTCAATCAGAAGATTCCGCAGTTTAATTTTGATGCCGTTGTTGCGCAGTTTGAACAACTGCGCGCCAGGCCTCCTGCGGTCAATTTGTGGGCGGAGTCGGCTGCGTTGCTCGATTTGCATCTCAAGAAGAGTAATGCGGCGGGTCTTGGTTGTGATCTGGTCGGGCAATATGCAAAGAATGGCCATGACGTCGGTAGTGCAGTCAATTCGGCGCAGGCAATGTTGGCACCGCCGCATTTCGGTGCGACTGATTTGCACGGGCGACGATAGTGCTGTTATAGGAGTCGGTGGTCGGTGGTGGGTAGTTCGAAATTGGTAATGAGGTTAGCCAGCTAGTTCAATAATCTCGCCAGTTCCACCGCTGTCTTTACATGCATTTTGTCAAAAATATGGGCGCGGTGGACTTCTACCGTGCGCATGCTGATGCCAAGCTGGTCGGCGATGACTTTGTTCATTTTGCCGATCAGGATTAAGTCTAGTACTGCGCGCTCTCGGATGGATAGGTTGGCGAGGCGGCTGTCGATCACGCTGCGTGCGATTGCTGCGCGTGAAGTTTGTAGAGCTTCTTGTACGCGGTCCATCAATTTATTGTCATTGAAGGGCTTTTCGAAAAAATCGAAAGCGCCGCGCTTGAGGGTGTCGACTGCCATGGGAACATCGCCGTGGCCGGTTAAAAAAATGACTGGATAACGTTGCGTGAGTTTCCTGGCCGACAATACGTCGAACAACGCCAGGCCGCTCATCCCAGGCATGCGAACGTCAAGTAACAGACAATCGCCTTCGGGGGGCTGTGCGTCACTTTTATGTAAGCCGGAATTCGCCGTGCCGATGGCGGCAGCAGCGTTGGTTAATTTTTCAATTGCGGCGGCTTCGTTGGTGGCGATGTCGAGTGATGCCAAAAAATGTTGCGCGCTGGAATAACTCAGTGCGGGAATGGCGCGTGATTGCGCAAGCCAGCTTAAGGCATCGCGGATTACTTCTTCGTCGTCAATGATGTGCAGCATAATATCTATTCGTTATTGTCGGATTTACGCAAAATAGCCTTAGTTCAGTCGTGTCTCACAGTCAACTGTATGTCTATGCATGCCTATCCATAGCCGTATTTTCTTTTAGCTATGCTGCGATGCGCTCGATTTTTGGTCGTTTGACCTTTCCTGCCTTGTGTAAATCATATTGCAATTGCATTCCTGCCCACAGTTCAGGACTGGTGCCGAAGGCCGAACCCAGGCGATATGCCATGTCAGGAGAAATTCCCGCAGCGCCGGTAACGATGCGTTGAAGCGTGACGCGACCAACGCCAAGACGGGTGGCCGCGTCCGTCACGGTCACGTCGCCCAGATACTCTCTTAATACCTCGCCAGGATGTGGCGGGTTATGCATACGCGTCATATAAACCTCCGTAAAAATCAGTGGTAGTCGCGATAATCTACAAGAATCGCGTCACTAGCATCAAAAGCGAAAATCATTCGCCAGTTCCCATTAACCGTGATCGCCCAATGTCCTTTTAGATCCCCCTTCAACGGGTGTAGTCCCCAGGAAGGGGCTGATAAGTCTTCCGGCTTTATCGCTTGATCCAGAGCAGCCAATTGAAGCCGCAATTTAGTCGCGTGTCCAGCATGGATGCCCGCTTTGCTGCGCAGCTCAAAAAAGCGTTGCAGTTCCTTGTGTCGAAAGCTTTTTATCATAGAATTATTGTATCGTGTATCGATACACAATTCAAGTTTTTGGGTCCCGAATACAGCGTCTTTCTCACGGTACATCCGAAAACATCTCTCAAGGTGGCACGTCCAGTAAGATATTTAAACTATTGAGAGGGAGAAAACAGAATACCGCATTACGCCCTCTTCAATGTAGTCATCGCTGACTATGCGGAAAATTTGCCGGCAACGAGAACTGAAAAATTGTCCCACCGCCATCGTTGTCCGAGTAGTTCAGTGTGCCGCCATGAAATTCTATGGCGGTGCGACATATATTGAGTCCCATGCCCATGCCGTGGGCTTTAGTTGAGTAGAACGGTGAAAACAAGCGTGCTGCCACGTCCGCCGGAATGCCGTGGCCCTGATCGATCACAGAGATGACGATTTGTGGCGTTTCTGTGTCGAGATCGAGTGCTACTGCTTTGATGCGCAAGATGCGACGGGTGGCACTGTTCTCTGACATTGATTCAATGGCATTGCGGGTCAGATTGAGAAGGACTTGCTCCAGCATCATGCGGTCTGCGGATACCCATGGCAATGATGGTGCAATCTCGACCCGAACATTGACCTGAGAAGTCTGCGCTTGTAATTCGACCAATGGCATGATGTTGTCGACTAGTGTGCGGATTGCCAGTGGCTCGCGGATGGGGTCACGATTTTTGACGAACTCGTGCACACTACGAATAATTTGTCCGGCACGTTGTGCTTGCGTGTTGACTTTTCCTAGGGCCAGTTTCAGTTGGGGCGCATTGATGCTGCCACTTTCCAGCATATTCATCGCGCCGGTGGTGTAACTGGAGATGGCGGCGAGCGGCTGGTTCAGTTCATGCGCCAGCGTCGATGCGATCTCGCCCATGCTGGCGAGGCGGGCGCTGGATTCCAGTTTTTCTTGCTGTTTTCGATTTAATTCTTCGGCGCGGCGTGGTTCTGAAATATCTAGTATCGATCCCATCCATCCTGTTTGCTGGCCTTGCGCATCGACCAATGCTGATTCGAATATCAGCACCGGAAACCGTTCGCCATTGGCTCGCAGAAAAATAGCTTCATATTGCGGCGTTCCTTCGCCTTCTAACACTTTTGTAAAGCGTTCCTGGAATTCTTCCAGTGCCTCAGGCGCCCAATAGGGCATTGGCGGGACTTTGCCTACCAATCGGTCTGCGTCGAGGCCGACCATGGCACAGAATGCCGGATTGACATAGGTGACACGACCTTTGAGATCACGCGCACGCAATCCGGTGACGAGTGAGTTCTCCATGGCGCTACGAAATGCAACTTCTTGGCGTAGTGCATTTTCTGCAGCTAGCCGGCGGTGAATATCGCGCCACAGCGCCAGTAAACTCCATACTAGGCCAAGCGATAAGGCGATGACTGATCCGACCAATAAATTGGGTAAAAATTGCGGTGCGCTCTTGACGCTGTTGGTACGTAATATTAGAGATAACCCTGGCAGGTCGATTGGTCGACGATGCGTGTAGACGTCATGGCCACGGCCACCAGCGGCGCGCTTGGCGATGGTGACCTCGTCTGCGTCAGTGAGTGAAATTTCGTTATCTTGTGCAAACCACCATGGCACCAATTCATTGAGAATGCCGCTGACAGAATACGTGCTGACAAGGCTGCCGAGATATTGATTGTTTATAAATAATGGGACGCTGTAATCGATGTACATGGCGTTGGCCGTGTCGATCAGCTTATAGGGCGGCGTGTATTGCGGAATCTTGGCATCGCGTACCAGTTTTGCTGATTTAGTTGCGTGGGTTATATAGTCAGGATTCGTGATTTGCAAGGCGTCGGTTCCTGCGATGATATGGTCTTCGGCATTGAGCCAGGCGATTCCGCGTAGCTCGCGGCTGTTTTTTAATAGCGGCTTCAGACGGTCGGCAAATTGCGCAACGGTCAAGTGATGTTTAATGATCTCGCTGGCGATCAGACGGACACTCTCGTCATCGCGGTTGAGCTGAAAAGTGATGGCTTGCTCAACCCAGAGCGTATCGGCGATCAACTGGTCTTGCCGGTCATTGGCTTCCATTTGTCGGGATTGCCACGGTAACCATATGAGAACAGCCAAAAATAGCAGTACCAAAAAAATCGGAATCAGCCACCGCCAGGTGCGCTGCAGTCCCGCGGTAGTTATGTTGGGTAATCGCTTAAATGTTGTTTGTGGCATAAGGGAATAATGACAGCTAAACGCGTTTTAGCGGGGTTGGCGGTGTGGTTGTGTTGGTTTTCGCTGAAGAAACAGAGCGATTGAGCTACTAGTGTAGCTGACGAGGTGTGATAGGCGCATTTTTTGGTGGATTTTTGCGGTTATCCACACTTGTGAGTGCGGCGCAGCTTGTGCACACTGCGGCCAGATCCGGTAACAATCCATCCGTTGATCACTTGGGGTAAGCATGAAACAAAAATCGTTGGTGGCAGAAATAGTGCGTGTGGCAATATTGTTGGCTGCGACATTAGTCAGTTGCCAGGTTGCTGCACAAGAACCAATCGTTATCAAGTTCAGTCACGTGGTTGCCAGCGATGCGCCTAAAGGGGAAGCTGCGCAGCGGTTTAAAGAGTTGGCCGAAAAAGCGACCAAAGGGCGTGTCAGGATTGCGCTATATTCGAATAGCACACTCTATAAAGATAAAGAGGAACTTGAAGCGTTGCAGCTTGGTGCTGTTCAAATGCTGGCACCTTCATTGGCGAAGTTTGGTCCGCTGGGGATGAAGGAGTTTGAAGTATTTGATTTACCGTATATGTTTCCAAACTTGGAGGCCGTGCATCGGGTGACGCAAGGCCCCATTGGTAAGCAACTCTTGAACAAGCTGGAGTCCAAAGGGATTATTGGTCTGGCCTATTGGGATAATGGTTTTAAAGTGATGTCGGCGAATAAGCCGTTGCGTGTTCCGGCTGACTTCAACATGCTGAAAATGCGTATTCAATCGTCAAAGGTTTTGGACGTCCAGATGCGTGCACTCGGGGCCAATCCTCAGACGCTGGCTTTTTCAGACGTGGTGCAAGCGTTGAGGAGTGGTGTTGTTGATGGCACTGAAAATCCTCCTTCAAACTTGTACACCCAAAAAATGTACGAGGTACAAAAAAATATCACGGTCTCAAATCATGGATATCTTGGCTACGCAGTTATCGTCAATAAAAAGTTTTGGGACAGCTTACCGTGGGATATTCGTACCGCGTTAACGCAGGCAATGGCGGAGGCAACCAAGTACGGCAATGCCAGGGCTCAGGAGGAAAATGCGGCTGCGTTGGCGGCGATACAAAAAACCGGAAAAACGGCGATTTATCATCTGAATGTTAAAGAAAATGCGGAATGGCGTGCGGCCTTATTACCGCTTCAAACGCAGATGGCTGGTCGAATTGGTAAAGATTTAATTGATGCAGTGAGAAAAGAATCTGCGATGGCTGATGTTAATAAGTAACGAAGTATTTAATTTTTAGTAAAGTGGGTGTTTCAATAAAGTTACTCACCGCCGACCAGCGATTTTTTTGCAATTGCAGTCAATTTTGATCAAATTCATGTAAATGATGCCAATGCTATCTATTTTTTGACAACATCAATTAAGTCCTGATAGTTCCTGACGAGCATTTTTTAAGATAATTTCTCCATTAACATTAATTCGAATAAAACCATAGTTTTTAATTTGAATTAGGCTAAAACTATCTAGAATAACCACATTGATTCATTAAAATTATTTGTAAAAATTAGTTAACTCCTGTTAGAGTTCGTCACCCATTGAATTTTGCGCTTTAGCCCCAAAAGGGTGCGAAGCGGAAAAAGGTCCCTTTTATTTTTGGGGCCCATTCTGAATCACGAGCAGTGTTTTTTTTGTGCGGCAACAGTTGCTAAATCGTGGTGACAGGATGGATCAAGGGTAAGAATTTTAGGTTATAGGTGGTGGTGCATAAAAACGGTATTGATACCGGGGATACTGAGGAGACAGTGCGTTTCAAATGAAGCTGTTTAAACGGCCGGGAACGTATAGAGAAGTATTTGGGGCGCATCGTCAGATGCGCCTTTTTTATTTTTAATGCTTATAAATTGCGTTTCAATTGACGCTTAGTTCATGCTTAATTGATGCTTAATTGATGCTTAATTGATGCTTAATTGATGCTTAATTGATGCTTAATTGATGCTTAATTGAATTTTAATGATTACTTCTCGCATCGAGGCCCCGGCTTTATTTGACTCAGAAATTCCTGTTTTGGCGACCAAATAAGCGCATGAAAAATAGTTCTGAGCGGCAATTCACCAATGCGGGCGCATCCGCACTCTTTTCTGGCATCGTTATGGCACCATTTGGTGCGGTGGGAATTCGATCCGATTCCGGCGTCCTGCGCGAGTTGGTATATTTGCCAAAGTCGTATGCGGAAAAAGCGCCGATGGATGCGTTAACCGAACGTGCTGCACAACAGATCATTCATTATTTGCACAATCCCGACTTTTGCTTCGATTTGCCATTGGCTGCCATCGGCACTGTATTTCAACGTAAGGTATGGGCGCAAATCGTGGCTATTCCACGTGGTGACGTGCTAACTTATGGAGAGGTTGCCCGATTGGTTCAGTCGGCGCCACGGGCCGTAGGACAAGCTTGTGGTGCCAATTGGTTTCCGCTGGTGATTCCATGCCATCGTGTTACCGCCGCTGGCGGTCTTGGCGGTTTTTCGCACGATGATGAGGTCAATGGTTTCCATGTGGGAGTAAAACGCTGGTTGCTGACGCACGAAGGAGTTGTCGATCTGTGAAAAGTTTGCCTGTTTTGGTCGATGCCAGGCCGCAACTGAACATTGATAACCAAACCGCTATCGATGAATTTTGCGATACGTTATGGTTAGAGGACGGTTTGGCAAAAAATTCGTTAGAGGCTTATCGTCGCGACATGACCTTGTTTGCCTATTGGTTACAAGCGGAGCGAAAAAAGCCATTGCTCGGTATTGAGGCCAATGACCTTGTTGATTATCTTAAATTTAAATGTGACAGCAAGGCCACCTCATCGAATCGACGCCTGGCGGTTCTTAAACGCTTTTATTTGCTGGCGTTGCGCCAGAATCGCATCGCTGTCGATCCATGCTTGCATTTGCGGTCTGCCAAAGCGCCACCGCGTAATCTGAATAGTTTGTCAGAGTCACAAGTCGAAACGTTGCTGGCGACACCGGACGTCAACACGCCTTTAGGCTTGCGTGACCGCACCATGCTCGAGCTGATGTATGCCAGCGGTTTGCGCGTGTCCGAACTGGTGTTATTGAAATCGATAGAAGTCGGCATGAATGAAGGCGTGCTGCGGATTACTGGCAAAGGCGACAAGACGCGACTGGTGCCGTTTGGCGAGGAAGCGCGTAGTTGGATCGTGCGCTATCTGGCGCAAGCGCGACCGGTTATTTTATCGGGGCAAGTGAATGACGCGTTGTTTGTCACTGCGCGGGGCGGTCCCATGACGCGCCAAATGTTTTGGACGCTGATCAAGAAAAATGCGCGCTTGGGGGCGATCAATGCACCTTTATCACCGCATACTTTACGTCATGCGTTTGCCACGCATTTGCTGAATCACGGTGCGGATTTGCGCGTTGTCCAGCTTTTACTAGGGCATGCCGATATTTCAACAACGCAGATTTATACGCATGTTGCCCGCGAGCGGCTGAAAATTTTGCATGCAGAACATCATCCTCGAGGTCGTTAGGGATTTGCTGGTTGCGCCGAGGAAATCCGCGTTGATTGCGCTTCTATATAGCGCCTCTAGAATGAGAGTGAAATGAAGACTGGGCCGAATTCCTTCAAAGGCATTTGTTTCTACTGTATCCTGTGTTCATCATACAAAGTCTATTTAAAGCATTTACAGTATCTACTTAAGGGGGCCAAATTGGCAAAAACGAATTTTCAATACGAAAAGCGTCAAAAAGAGCTTGAAAAGAAAAAGAAAAAAGAAGAAAAGCTGAAACGCAAAGCCGAAAAAGGTTCTGTCGATGAGGTCACAGGTGAAGTAATTGAGGATGATGCGGACGAATCAGAAACATCTACCGATTCATCGAATGGCGCTACACCAGGATCTACGGAAGCGACACCGTCATAAACAAATACTTTGACTCCGGCGTGTTGACGCAACTGCGTTGTTTCATCTGGAGTGATTGAGTGTTGATTGTATGTTGATTAAGTGTAAAGTAACGCTGAGCGCCCATTCACATGTAGTTTTCAGGCGGTTACAGACGCTTAAGGCGTTACTTAAGTACGCGATGATTACGTGAAAAAAGCAACGAGGTAATAAGCTAACGATGACGTTAATCGGTTTGTTTGCAAGGACTCCGGTTCCTTGCGGTGACTGATGATGGTTTTGTTACTACCTCTTTTCAGACGATTCGCATTGCGGAAAATATGGTCGACATAGTCGTATCAATGATTATTCTTAAACGATGGTCCGAGCCTTGCTGGTTCGGGCCATTTTTGCGCTTTTAGTCCTATATGGCAAAAAAAGAGCATATTTCGGAGACCCCGGCGACGCAATTCTTGCGTCAGCACGGTCTATCCTTTTCAGAGCATCCCTATTCCTACGAAGAGCATGGCGGGACCGCGACGTCGTCCGTCGCTTTAGGCGTTGAAGAGCATCAAGTGGTGAAGACGCTTGTCATGCAGGACGAAACGGCGCGGCCAATGATTGTCCTGATGCATGGGGATTGTCAGGTTTCAACTAAAAATCTGGCACGGCAGATCGGCTGCAAGTCAGTGGTATCGTGTAAGCCGGAAGTCGCTCAGCGCCATTCCGGTTATATGATCGGCGGTACCTCGCCGTTTGGAGTGCGTAAGGCCATGCCAATTTACATTGAGCAGAGTATTTTATCTTTGCCGGTTATTTATATTAATGGTGGTCGTCGCGGTTTTTTGATTGGTATTACGCCGCAGATCATCGTGGATGTGCTGAAGGCGCAATCGGTGACGTGTGCACTAAAGGGTTAATAGGATTACGCAAATAAGGTGAAGTAACCATGCTGATGCAATCAAGTGTTTTTAGGTTGTTGTCTATATCGGTAAACATCATTTTTGCTTGGCTTTTATACGAATTCACAAGAAAGAAAAAGCATGAATATAGTTTTATTTGTCGTTGCCGCTTATTTGATTGGCTCGGTTTCGTTCGCAGTTGTGGTGAGTAAGTTATTTGGATTGGGCGATCCGCGTACGTACGGATCAAAAAATCCCGGGGCTACTAACGTATTGCGTAGTGGAAATAAAGCGGCGGCAGTGGTGACCCTGCTCGGGGACGGTTTTAAAGGTTGGCTCGCTGTGTGGTTGACACAAAAATTTGGACCACAATATGGCATAGACGACGGGGGAATTGCATTGGTCACGCTGGCCGTGTTTTTGGGCCATTTGTGGCCTATATTCTTTCGGTTTGTTGGTGGCAAGGGCGTAGCGACCATGTTTGGTATCCTGATCGGGATCAATCCATTGCTGGGACTGGGTGCATTGGTGACATGGGCGATTATTGCGTATGCGTTTCGTTACTCGTCGCTGGCAGCGTTGGTCACCTGTTTGTTTGCACCGTTTTTTTATACGTTGATGAAAGGTCCTGATGTCATTTTGTTAGCCATCGTGGTCATGAGCGCATTACTGGTTTATCGGCATGCCAAAAATATCGGTAATTTGTTGGCGGGGAAGGAAAGTCGCATCGGGGCCAAGAAAAGCGATAGTAAGCCAAAGATGAATTAGTTTTTTATACGGTGTTGTTATCGGTTGTTGTTATTTGTTATTTTTATTGTTTTTTTATAACTGCGTTTCTGGTCTGAAATGGTGGAAATACGCGAGTTTGCTGCATTGCCGCATTGAATTGTTTCTCTTTTTTATCCAAGTTGAACCCTAAGTTAGCAGGATGGCCATCTCACGGTGTGATTGAATGTTTATTTGTCAAGCTTAATTATGCTGCCATGCCGCATAATTTCGCATTGTGAAAACGTGTATCACCATTTGAAAGTGTAAAAAGTCTCTGTTAGAATTCCGGCATCGCCTATATTTACAATTCATAGGTGAGATTTTTTACCGTATTGATGTAAGCCTCACCCTTCCATCCGATGCCAAAAGATATCGGTGCAAAGCGCTTAAATAACTAAGGAGACTCTGTATGTCAGCCCAGCTCGACCAGGTTTTGGCGCAAGCCACCAACGATCCCGATGTCATTGAAACCAAAGAATGGCTAGATGCACTCGAAGCCGTTATTGAAACTGAAGGGCCTGAACGCGCGCACTACCTGATGGAGCGCATGCTTGATCTGGCGCGTCGTCGCGGAGCGCAAATACCTTTTTCCAGCAATACTGCCTACGTCAATACTATTCCGGCTCATCTCGGCGAACATTGTCCGGGGAATCTCGAAATTGAAGAGCGCTTGCGCTCATGGATGCGTTGGAACGCTATGGCGATGGTGGTCAAAGCCAATCGTCTGGACGGCGATCTGGGTGGCCATTTGTCGAGTTTTGCGTCGCTGGCAAACATGTTGGGTATTGGTTTTAACCATTTTTGGCACGCACCTTCTGAAGGTCACGGCGGCGATTTGCTCTACATCCAAGGCCATTCATCGCCTGGTGTGTATGCTCGCGCTTTTCTTGAAGGTCGTCTGACCGAAGAGCAAATGCTGCATTTCCGTCGCGAAGTCGATGGCAAGGGCTTGTCTTCGTATCCGCATCCTAAACTGATGCCGAATTTCTGGCAGTTCCCGACGGTATCGATGGGCTTGGGTCCGCTGATGGCGATCTATCAAGCGCGCTTTTTAAAATATTTGCACGCACGCAGCATTGCAGACACCGCCAATCGCAAAGTATGGGCATTCTGCGGCGATGGTGAAATGGATGAGCCGGAATCGATGGGTGCCATCGGTATGGCCGGTCGTGAGAAGCTCGACAATCTGGTGATCGTCGTCAACTGCAATCTGCAACGTCTGGACGGTCCGGTACGTGGCAACGGCAAGATCATCCAGGAACTGGAATCCGATTTCCGCGGTGCTGGCTGGAACGTCGTCAAAGTTATTTGGGGTGCTGGTTGGGATGATCTGCTGGCACGTGATAAAGAAGGTATCTTGCAGCAAGTCATGATGGATACCGTCGATGGCGAATACCAGAACTACAAAGCCAAAGACGGCGCCTTTGTGCGTAAAAATTTCTTCGGTAAACATCCGAAATTGCTGGAACTTGTCAGCAAAATGTCCGACGACGACATCTGGCATCTAACCCGTGGCGGTCACGATCCGCACAAGATTTATGCTGCGTTTAAAGTTGCGCAAGAGCATAAAGGTCAGCCGACAGTGTTGCTGGTCAAGAGTATTAAGGGTTACGGTTTCGGCAAATCTGGCGAAGCGCGCAACACGGCGCATAACACCAAGAAACTGGACGACGAAGCCATCAAAGCGATGCGCGACCGTTTCCAATTGCCAATCGCCGACGATCAGTTGGCCGATGTGCCATTCTTCAAGCCCGCCGACGACACGCCGGAAATGATTTATCTGCATGAGCGCCGCAAAGCGCTCGGCGGCTTTCTGCCGCAGCGCCGTATGAAAGCCGATGAAGAGTTGATCGTACCGCCGCTGGAAACGTTCAAAGCCGTATTAGAACCGACCGCAGAAGGCCGTGAAATCTCGACGACACAAGCTTATGTGCGGATATTGACAACGCTGCTGCGCGATTCTAGTTTGGGTCAGCGGATCGTCCCGATCATGGTGGATGAATCCCGCACCTTCGGTATGGAAGGTTTGTTCCGCCAAATCGGTATTTTCAGCCAGGTTGGTCAGTTGTATGAACCGGTCGATAAAGATCAGGTGATGTACTACCGTGAAGATAAAGCCGGACAGATTTTGCAAGAAGGCATTAACGAAGCGGGCGGTATGAGTTCGTGGATCGCAGCGGCGACTTCTTACTCGACCAACAATCGCGTCATGATTCCGTTCTACACCTACTATTCGATGTTTGGTTTCCAGCGTATCGGCGATCTGGCATGGGCGGCAGGCGATATGCGTGCCCGTGGTTTCCTTATCGGCGGTACTGCTGGGCGTACCACCTTGAACGGCGAAGGCTTGCAACATGAAGATGGACATAGTCATGTGATTGCTTCGACGATTCCAAACTGCGTGCCTTACGATCCTACTTTCTCGCATGAAGTTGCGGTCATCATGCACGACGGTTTGCGTCGCATGGTCACCAATCAGGAAGATGTGTTTTATTACCTGACGTTGATGAATGAAAACTATAGCCATCCTGGTTTGAAGCCAGGTAGTGAAGAGGGCATCATCAAAGGTTTGTATCTGCTCCAGGAAGGCGGCAAGAAAAACAAGCAGTGCGTTCAATTGATGGGTTCGGGCACCATTCTGCGCGAAGTCATTGAAGGTGCTGCCTTGCTGCAACAAGACTGGGGCATTGATGCCGATGTCTGGTCAGCGCCGTCGTTCACCCTGTTGGCGCGTGATGGTCAGGATGTTGAGCGTTGGAATATGTTGCATCCGACTGATACACCACGTGTAGCGCACATCACTGCGTGCCTGCAAGATACCAGCGGCCCGATCATTGTTTCTACAGACTATATGCGCACTTATGCTGAGCAAGTGCGGGCGTTTGTTCCAAACGGTCGTACTTACAAGGTTTTGGGTACTGATGGTTTTGGTCGTTCCGACACCCGCGCCAAGTTGCGTGAGTTCTTCGAAGTAAATCGCTATTTTGTCGTGATTTCTGCTTTGAAGGCGTTGGCTGATGAAGGCAAGATTAAACCAGCAGTTGTCGCTGAAGCCATTACCAAGTATGGTATTAATCCAGAAAAGCTTAATCCGGTCACACAATAAGCACTTCCGTTGTGCCTGCGGGCGATAACGTCATAGCAAGGTCCCGGTGGCACGCATGCAACCCCCTTGACCTTGCTAAGAGTTGTCTTTTGCAGGCGCTCTGGAAATACCAGACAAACTAAAACACCTTGCATGCATCGTAGTCGTCACCCTTTGTGAATGGCGATGCGATGCGTAGCGAGTAGAACGAATGGAGCTAAGCGATGAGTATGGTGGAAATTAAAGTCCCTGATATTGGCGACGTCAAAGACGTTGAGGTCATTGAGGTGATGGTAAAGGTCGGCGATACGATCAAGGTCGACCAGTCGCTTGCGACTCTGGAAACCGATAAAGCCAGTATGGAAATTCCATCCACGCAGGCGGGAGTAGTAAAAGAATTGAAAATCAAGGTGGGTGATAAGGTCAGTGAAGGCACGCTGATTTTGATATTGGAAGCTGAAGGTGCTGGCGCAGCACCGGCTCCAGCCGCGCCCGCATCGGCTGCCGCAGCATCGGCTGCCGCAGCACCGGCCCCAGCGCAAGCCGCTGCTCCAGCCGCAAGCGCTGCACCCGCCGGATTGGTAGAGGTCAACGTGCCGGACATCGGCGATGTGAAAGACGTTGAAGTCATTGAAGTAATGGTTAAGGTCGGCGATACGATCACGATCGATCAGTCTTTGGCGACGCTGGAAACCGACAAAGCAAGCATGGAGATTCCTTCGACTCAGGCTGGCGTCGTTAAGGAAGTCAAAATAAAGGTCGGCGACAAAGTTAGCCAAGGCACGTTGATTCTGGTGGTGGAAACCGCTGGCGGGACGGCTCCTGCGGTATCTGCGCCAGCGAGTGTACCGGCCGCTACGGCCGCACCAGCGGCGACAGTCGCATCTGCGCCCGCGCCAACCCCAGTCGCTGCCGCTCCAGTAGCGGCAAATGGCGTATTGCCACATGCATCTCCATCAGTACGTAAATTTGCACGTGAACTCGGTGTAGATTTGAGCCGCGTGAATGGTACTGGTCCGAAGGCACGTATTGTGCAAGAAGACGTGCAGAACTACGTCAAGGGCGTTGTTGCTAACGCTGTTGCCAATCCGGGCGGCGCATCAGGCGCAGCCGGCAAAGGCACGGGCGTCGGACTCGATTTGTTGCCATGGCCATCGCTTGACTTCGCCAAATTCGGCACCACCGAATTATTGCCGTTGTCGCGTATCAAGAAAATCAGTGGTCCAAATCTGCACCGCAACTGGGTCATGATTCCGCATGTGACACAATTCGACGAAGCCGATGTGACGGATTTGGAAGAGTTCCGCAAAGACGCTAACGCGGCTTACGCGAAATCGAAGTCGACCGTTAAATTGACCATGTTGGCGTTTGTGATCAAGGCCAGCATCGCGGCTCTGAAGAAATTTCCAGCTTTCAATGCATCGTTGGATGCCGCCGGTGAAAATCTGATTCTGAAACAATATTACAACATCGGTTTTGCCGCTGACACGCCGAATGGTCTGGTTGTGCCGGTTATCAAAAATGCCGATCAAAAAGGTATCGCACAAATCGCGCAGGAAATGGGCGATCTGTCGGCGCTGGCCCGTGATGGCAAATTAAAAGGCCCCGATATGCAAGGTGCCAGCTTCACCATCTCTTCATTGGGTGGTATCGGCGGCACAGCATTTACGCCGATCATCAACGCCCCTGAAGTGGCGATTCTTGGTCTATCCAAGGCGGCCATCAAGCCGGTCTGGGATGGTAAACAATTTGTGCCGCGTCTGATGATGCCTATGTCGCTGTCTTACGATCATCGTGTCGTTGACGGTGCGATGGGTGCACGGTTTAGCGTGTATCTAGGCGAAGTGTTGGCAGATATGCGTAAAACATTGCTGTAAAGTGCAGTCGAATTTTGGCGCATTGAAGGTATGTTTCAGGCATTTACTGTGCTGGGATTGGGGTTTTTTAGGACGATGTAAAAGCGGGGTGAGGAGCGGAGACGTTTCCTCATCGTCCGGTCACCTGCGGTCTAATAGTGCGGGCTGGTATTTGTTACTAAACGTTCATCCTGCGCGTTGATATGTCGGAGAATAGTCATGACTACCTGTGTTGTGGTTAAAAAAAATAACCAGATCGCGATTGCGTCGGATTCGCTCGTTACCTTCGGCGATACCCGCTTGTCACATGCCTATGAAGCCAACAATAAGATTTTTCAGGTCGGCAGTTCCTTTATCACTTTGGCCGGTACTGCGGCCCATTTTCCAGTGATGCGAAAGCTGATGCTAGGGATGGGCGACGGATGCAAGCTGGATACCAGAGAAGATATTTTTGAAACGTTTTCCAGCATCCATACGATTCTTAAAGATCAGTATTTTTTAAATACCAAAGAAGACGACGACGATCCGTATGAGTCATCGCAAATCACCGCGCTGGTCGCTAATCCTCATGGGATTTTCGGCATCTATTCGTATCGTGAAGTGTTTAGTTTTGAACGTTTCTGGGGTATCGGCAGCGGGCGAAATTTTGCGCTCGGCGGAATGTATGCAGTCTATGATCAGGATCTCAGCGCTCACCAAATTGCCGAGATTGGCGTACAGGCTGGCGTTGAGTTCGATAAAAGTTCAGCCGCTCCGTTGAGAATTCATAGTTTTTTGACGATGCCATAGCGGTCTTGAAAAAGCTTCTACGGCGTGTCTTTTAAAAAATGCAAGATGCTGGATCAACATGCGGGACTCAAGAAAAATGGGCGGATAAATGATGTTTGTTATCCGCTGAGGCCGCCCGATGATGTCACGAAAATAGCATAAGGCGTCACGTTGCGGGTTATGGCAACGGACCAATAGTAGCGAACATGCTCGGCTATAAAAGCAGCGGAGCGACACCACCCAATCCCTATGTGGGAAGATAAAACGGAGCAAACCCTATGAGTATGGTCGAAGTCAAGGTCCCGGATATCGGCGACTTCAAGGAAGTCGAAATCATTGAATTATTGGTCAAAGTCGGCGACACCGTTAAAGTTGATCAGTCGCTGATTACGGTTGAGTCGGACAAGGCCAGTATGGAAATTCCATCGAGCCACGCCGGTGTCGTCAAGGAGATCAAAGTTAAGGTCGGCGAAAAAATTGCCGAAGGTTCGGTCATTTTGAGCGTAGAAGCAAGTGGCGCAGGTGCTGAACCAGCCTCGGCTGCATCTGCTGCAGCGCCGGCTGCCGCAGCAACGGCTGCCACAGCATCTCCTACTAATGCGCCTGCGGCTGCTAGCTTCTCCGGTACTGCTGATATTGCATGCGATACCGTGGTGTTGGGTGCTGGGCCTGGTGGTTATACAGCAGCTTTTCGCGCTGCCGATCTTGGTCAAAAAGTCGTGCTGATTGAGCGCTATGCTGATCTTGGCGGTGTTTGCCTGAACGTCGGTTGTATTCCGTCAAAGGCTTTGCTGCATGCTGCCAAGGTGATTACTGAAGCAGAAGAAATGGCGCATTTTGGCGTCAAGATGTCAGCTCCTGAGATCGATATCGATGCATTGCGCGGCTGGAAAGAAAGTATCATTAAAAAACTGACGGGCGGTCTTAGCGGTTTGTCCAAAGCACGCAAAGTCCAGGTTGTTACGGGTAAGGGCGAGTTCAGTTCAGCCAATACCATCGTTGTGCAAACGGCGGAAGGTCCAAAAGTTGTCGCATTTAAAAGTGCAATCATTGCAGCGGGATCATCGGTTGCCAAAATTCCTGGTTTTCCTTACGATGATCCACGACTGATCGACTCGACCGGTGCGCTTCAACTAAGTCAAATTCCGAAGACATTGCTGGTCATTGGTGGCGGTATTATCGGGTTGGAAATGGCCTGTGTATACGATGCGCTAGGTTCCAAAGTGACGGTCGTTGAGTTTGCTGACGGTTTGATTCCTGCCGCTGATCGCGACCTCGTGAAACCGTTGCAAAAGCGTATCGAAAAACGCTATGAAGCGATTTACCTAAAAACCAAAGTCACCAAACTGGAAGCGTTGCCAGAAGGTTTACGCGCTACGTTTGAAGGCGCTGACGGCAACGCCAGCGCGCCACCTGAGCCACAATTGTTTGACATGGTGCTGGTGGCAGTCGGCCGTCGTCCTAACGGCAGAGAAATTGCCGCCGAAAAAGCGGGCGTTATTGTCACTGACCGTGGTTATATTCCTGCAGACAAGCAACAACGTACCAACGTTGCCCATATCTTTGCAATCGGCGATGTGTGTGGCGAACCTATGCTGGCACATAAAGCGACCAACGAAGCGAAAGTGGCGGCCGAAGTCATTGGCGGCCATAAAGTCGCATTTGACGCTATGACAATTCCATCGGTCGCCTACACCGATCCAGAAATTGCATGGATGGGGTTGACGGAAACAGAGGCCAAAGCCAAAGGCATTCCGTTCGAAAAAGCCAATTTCCCATGGGCAGCAAGCGGCCGCGCATTGGCGATGGGGCGTGATGATGGGATGACTAAATTGTTATGGGACCCAAAAACGAAACGCATTATTGGCGCCGGGATTGTTGGCGTGAATGCTGGTGAATTATTGGCCGAGACGGTGCTGGCAATGGAAATGGGAGCCGATCTGGAAGATCTGGCACTGACGATTCATGCGCATCCGACTTTATCTGAGACGCCGATGTTTGCTGCTGAGATGGGTCTGGGTACGATTACGGATTTGTTTATTCCGCCAAAGAAGAAGTAATTAGCTGGTTTGGTTGAGTTTGGTTGAACATGGCGTGACATCTTATCGAAGGATAAGGTGTCACGTTTTGCATTGGGCGAGCGGTTTTGGTCATTGACGGTCAGCCGCCTAAATACGCTTCTAGTACCTTCGGGTTGTTCAGCAAGTTGACGCCGCTATCGGCCAATACAATCTGTCCGGTTTCCAGCACGTAACCACGTTGCGCAATGCGTAGCGCTTGCCGCACGTTTTGTTCCACCAAGAGGATGGTGAGGCCGGTGCGGTTGATTTCCTTAACGATGCGGAAAATTTCTTGAATCATCAGCGGTGCTAGTCCCATCGATGGTTCGTCCAGTAGCAGCACGCGGGGCTTTGCCATCAATGCGCGGCCAATGGCCAGCATTTGCTGTTCACCGCCGGAGAGATTGCCAGCGAGACCTTCTTTGCGTTTTTGCAGGACAGGGAATAGGGAATAAATCCATTCCAGATCTGTCGCAACCTGCGTCTTGTCGTTGCGGGTGTAGGCACCTAAAGCCAAGTTTTCTGCGATGGTGAGCGTGGTTAAAATGGCGCGGCCTTCTGCCACTTGCACCACGCCACTTTGGACGATCTTGTGAGGAGATAGTCGAGTAAGGTCGCGGTCTTCCAGTAATACCTGTCCCCGCGTTGGTTTTAACAAGCCCGATATCGCTAATAGGGCAGTGCTTTTTCCAGCGCCGTTTGCACCGACCAGGGCCGTAATCTCACCCTCATTGAGGGTGAGATTAATCCCTTTTACAGCTTCGATATGACCGTAAGAAACCGCCAGGTCCCGAACACTTAAGATTGGCTTCATTCTGCTTCTTCCTTGCCCAGATAAGCCTCAATGACTTCCTGGTTATTCTTGATCTGATCCGGTGTGCCTTCGGCGATGATGCGGCCGAAATTGAGAACCGCTATTCGGTCGCACAAGCCCATCACAAAACGCATGTCATGCTCGATCATGAAGATACTGAAACCGCGTTCCTTGATGTTCAGAATCTCTCGCATCAGTTCCGTTTTTTCGGAGGGATTCATGCCAGCGACCGGTTCATCAAGCAATAATAATTTTGGCTTGGTGGCGAGCGCACGGGCGAATTCCAGCTTGCGTTGCTCGCCGTATGACAAGCTATCTGCCAGCAATTGCGCTTTGTGATCGAGGCGCACCCAAGACAATAATTCCAGCGCTCTTTCACGTGCTTTTGCTTCAGTTTTGCGATAGCCAGGCAGATTTAATAGCAAACCGGCGAAGCCGTAATCCATATGATCATGCATGCCGACGACGACGTTTTCCAGCAGCGTCATTTCCTTGAACACGCGGATATTCTGAAAGGTGCGGGCGATGCCCCGTTCAGTGATTTTATGCGGTGCTACTTTACCGATATCCTGACCATCAAATGCGATGTCACCACCGGAAGCACGCAATAGACCGGTGATTAAATTGAAAACGGTGGTTTTTCCTGCGCCATTGGGGCCAATTAAACCGAAAATGCCGCCTTGCGGAACGTTCAAATTAACGTCTTGTAAAACTTGCAAACCGCCAAAGTTTTTGCTGATATTGTTGAGTTGAAGCATCAGCTCACCTTTCCTGTCGGCTGGGTTTTTTTATTCGGTTTAGAGAATAAGTGACGCATCCGGCGTGGATCCCAAATGCCTTTTGGTAGATACAAAATCACCAACACTAGAATGACGCCATTGGCCGCTAATCGGAAGTCCTTAAAGTGGCGCAGAACTTCCGGCAACAAGGTCAATAATGTTGCGCCGATAGTCGGGCCGATCAGACTGCTAGTGCCACCGAAAACTGCCATTGTGAGGATGTCGACGGCATTTTCAAAAGCATAATTTCCCGGTCCGATCGTAAAGGTGTAATGCGCGTTCAGGGCACCCGCCACACCGGCGATGGTCGCGCCGATGACAAACGCAAGCAACTTGTATCCAGCCACATTGACGCCCATCAGACGGGCTGCGATTTCATCTTCTTTAATCGCTTCAAACGCTCGGCCGATCTTAGAGCGTCTGATGCGCGCCAGCACGTACAAAGTAATCCCGAGCAGCAATACGATATGCCACCATTCAGTGGTTGGCGGAATGCCGTTGAGCCCCATCGGACCGCCGGTGATATTCATATTTAACACGACGACTCGCACCACTTCGCCGAAGCCGAGAGTCGCCATCGCCAGATAAACGCCAGATAAGCGCAGAGTCGGGATGCCAATAATGAGTGCTACCAACGCTGGTAATGCGCCGCCGACGGCAAGCGCTACCGGAAATGGTAGTCCGGTGTTCATGCTGATCAGGGCCGCAGAATACGCGCCGATGCCCATGAACGCGGCGTTCGCCAGCGATAGTAATCCGCATGACAGCGTGACGTAAATTGATAAGGCCAACATCGCGTTGACGCCGATGCTGAAGACGACGGTGTTATAGGTTGCCCAAAATCCGTCCCACCATTCCATGAATCCCATCTGTTACGCCTTTCTTTCCAACACTTTGCCAAACATGCCTGACGGCCTGACGAGCAAGATCAAAAACAGTAAACCAAATCCGACTGCATCGCGGAAATCGCTTGATAAGTACGCTACCGTCAACACTTCTGCAAATCCGAGAAACAGGCCAGCGATCATTGCGCCGCGAATATCACCCATGCCACCCAAAATGATGACGGCGATGCCTTTGTGTAGCATCGGTTGGCCCATGAATGGTGTAATCGCATTGAACGATAAGCCGACCAATACGCCTGCCGCGCCACCCAGCGCCGCTGCCGCGAATGAGGTCAGATAGAACAAACCTTCGACATTGATGCCGAGCAAATAGGCGGCCTTTGGCGATTCGGCAATCGCACGCAATGCGCGTCCCAACTGAGTGCGACGCATGACGCCCAGTAAAACCAGCATCAACACAAACGAAACAACGACGATACCAATTTGCACCGCAGTGACATGCACGCTACCGAAGGTAAAACTGTCTTCGGGGATAATCCCCATTGGGAAGCGCTTATTTTCGGCGCCGAATAAGCCTTGCGCCAGATTGGTCAGAATAATGGCGACGCCAATCGTCGCAATCATGGGCGCTAAATGGGGTGCATTACGTTTGCGCAGTGGTCGCAGCACGATATAGTCGACGATCAGGCCGATCAGGCCCGAAGCCAGCATCGCCAATAACATTGCCAGCCATAGCGGTAGCGCGAGCTGTTCGACCAGCATTAACGCGACATAGCTACCCAACATAAAAATCGCGCCATGCGACAAATTGATGACACCGAGCACGCCAAAGACCAGCGTGAAACC
Source organism: Glaciimonas sp. Gout2 (assembly GCF_035018905.1). Classification (NCBI taxonomy): domain Bacteria; kingdom Pseudomonadati; phylum Pseudomonadota; class Betaproteobacteria; order Burkholderiales; family Oxalobacteraceae; genus Glaciimonas; species Glaciimonas sp. Gout2. The sequence goes on from NZ_JASJXA010000012.1 coordinate 23,420, forward strand.
GAGCGCAAACAGCGCATAGACACTGCCGAGTGACAGGGCGTTAATAAGTTGTTGTTCAAGCATAGGGGAAACTCTTTATAAACCGGACAGCCAAAAAACCAAAATTAATGCAAAGTAAAATGGAAATCTAAAATCTAAAATCTAAAATCTAAAATCTAAAATCTAAAATCTAAAATCTAAAATCTAAAGCGAAAGGCACGCCGATGCTTTATCGGTGTGCCCTGTCGTTAATTCAATTGATTGGTATTGCTTCGATATTGCGGTGATTCTTTGAGACCCAATTCTATTTCCTGTTGCTATGGCAAAACCGGATAAATCTTCATCAGACCTTCATGTCAATCTGATCGCTGCCACACCGGTTCTGCAATAACGGATCACTTCATTAGGACGAATTTTCCACCTTCAGCAATATTCACAATTGCTTCCTGTTGCGCGTCATAGCCGACAGCTTTGCCACCGGCTTCCGGTGCTTTGCGGAACGCAAAGTTGCCGGTTGCGCCTGCGATCTTGACCGCTGGCAGCGCATCACGCAAAGCGATGCGGTCCGCTGGCAGTGCGCCAGTCAATTTGACATTTTTTAGTGCCGCCGCGACGATATACAGCGCATCGTAAGCTTGTGCCGCAAATTGATCCGGCTCAGTACCAAATTTAGCTTTGTACGCGGCCATGAATGCTTTGTTGGCTGGCGTCATATTTTCTGCCGACCACGGACTACCCATAATAGTGCCGTCGCCTGCACCCTTGGCAATTTCAAAAAGCTTTGGAGAGTTCAACCCATTGCCGCCGATGAACGGTTGCTTCATGCCGAGTGTACGGGTTTGCAAGATGATATTGGCGGCTTCTTCAGTCAGGCAAGAGCAAACAATAGCGTCGGGATTCGATGCTTTGATTTTGGTTAATTGCGCTTTGAAGTCAACGTCGCCTTTGGCATACGATTCAGTCGTCGTGACAGGAATTTTTTGCTCGGCCAGGGTTGCTTTGAAAACGTCGTAACCACTTTTGGTGAATGCGTCGTCGTTGCCATAAATGACTGCCACTTTTTTGATGCCGAAATGCTTGACCGCGGCGCGTGTTGTCACTGGCAATACGTCGGCTTCCATGACTGAGTTACGAAATGTGAAAGGGCCCATTGCCGTGATGCCATCTGCGGTATTGCTGGTACCGAAGGCGACGACCTTTGCAGCATTGGCGATCGGATCAGCAGCGAAAGCCGAGTTGGACAGAGTTGGGCCGAATACCAGCAACGCCTTGTCTTGGAAAATCAGTTTTTTGAACGCGTTGATAGCGTCTTCTTTTTTGCCTTGCTCATCTTCTATGACCAATAGCAGTTTATTGCCGTTAACGCCGCCCTTGGCATTGACTTCTTCTGTAGCCAGCGTGAAACCGTTTCTGATGGCGACGCCATATTTTGCTGCCGGACCTGTTAATGCAGCAGCCAAACCAAGTTTGACTTCAGCGGCTAGTGCAGATTGTGCCAATGTCGCGCCGAGTACCAGCACGGTCAGTGTTTTTAAAAAAGTATTCAGTTTCATAGGTGAACTCTCCGGGGTTAATTTTTGTAGCGATGACACGCAAACAATGTAATGGCTGTTATGGACGTATTTGACGCCAATCACGTGTTTGGCCATGCATTCATTCAGTTGGCGCTTAATTAACGGAATAGAATAGCAAATTGGCGATTTTGGTGATTCGGTCTAGCCATTCAGTCACGATTATTGTTGTTTGGCATTGCTAGTATTTTTTTAATGTGTATCTAATGTTGTTTAGCCAACGTCTCATTTTGTATTTTTACTCATTCGTTAAGTTGATACGCGTAAATTGGGCGTATCAACTGTGCAAGAAGTATAAAGGACTTTACGGCAGGTTTTAGCCCAATTGCTCACGCAAATGCGCAATTGCTAAACGTACCTGGCGAGGTGCTGTGCCGCCGATATGATCCCGTGCTGCGACTGATCCTTCTAGCGTCAACACATCAAACACGTCCGCTTGAATCAAGCTGGAGAATGCTTGTAGTTGCTCTAATGACATGTCGCTCAAATCGTATCCCTGATCGACGCAATGGCGTACCGTCAAGGCGACCGCTTCGTGTGCATCGCGGAACGGCAGGCCCTTTTTGACCAGGTAATCGGCCAAATCCGTTGCTGTGGCATAACCTTGCAACGCAGCGGCACGCATCGCATCGGGCTTGACGGTGATGCCGCCGGCCATATCAGCGAAGATGCGCAGCGTATCTGTCAGGGTATCGACGGTATCGAACAATGGTTCTTTATCTTCCTGATTATCCTTGTTATAGGCCAGCGGCTGGCCTTTCATCAAAGTCAATAGAGCGATCAGATGTCCATTTACGCGACCGGTTTTGCCGCGGGCCAGTTCTGGAACGTCCGGATTTTTCTTTTGCGGCATGATCGACGAACCAGTACAAAATCGGTCAGCAATATCGATAAAGCCGACTCTTGGGCTCATCCAGATGACCAATTCTTCTGACATGCGGGAGATGTGCGTCATCACCAGCGCAGCAGCAGCGCAAAACTCAATGGCGAAATCACGGTCCGAGACCGCATCCAGAGAGTTGCGGCACACGTCGTCAAAGCCTAGCGTTGCGGCCACACGATGACGGTCAATCGGGAAAGTAGTGCCAGCGAGCGCCGCTGCGCCAAGCGGTAACCGATTAACACGTTTGCGGCAGTCTTGCATACGCTCAGTGTCGCGACCAAACATTTCTACATAAGCCAGAACGTGGTGGCCGAAAGTAATCGGTTGCGCGACCTGCATGTGGGTAAAGCCCGGCAAAATGGTATCGGCATGTTGTTCTGCCAATGTCAGCAATGCCAGGCGCAAATCACGCAACAAACCACAGATATCATCGATAGCGCCGCGCAAATAGAGGCGAATATCGGTGGCGACCTGATCGTTGCGGGAGCGTCCGGTGTGCAAGCGCTTGCCCGCGTCGCCGACCAGTTCGGTCAGTCGCTTTTCAATATTCAAATGGACATCTTCAAGGTCGAGCAGCCATTCAAACTTGCCGGCAGCTATTTCCTCTTGAATTTGTGTCATGCCCTTTTGAATCGCGGCATAATCATCGGCAGTGATAATTTTTTGGTGTGCCAGCATATCGGCATGGGCTAAAGAGCCTTGAATGTCGACTTCTGCCAGACGCTTATCGAAAAATACCGAGGCGGTGTAACGTTTGACCAGGTCGGAAACCGGTTCGGAAAAGCGCGCTGACCAGGCTTCGGCCTTCTTGGAGAATTGTTCTGTCATGGTATCGGGTAAATTCGGTAAGAAATAATAGGTATAAATCGCGTACAAAACTGGTTAATAAGTGGCTAATGCGTGGCCATTGCGTGAAGCTTACGACTTTAACGACTTTAATTAGTGCACGATTATAAAACAAGCCTGCATTTTTACCCCGATTGACCTTCAATCAGGGTAGTTTTACGTGCATTTATGTGATCAAACGTCTATTTTGTTGTTGATTTAGTTATTATTTGTTGCCTGAACATTTATTCTGGCCTTTATGTAATTGTCCGGGTTCGCGCGTACCGGTCCATTTTTCATGGCATCCAACCCAGTACTGAGAATGCGTAAAAATAACCCAATCAGTCCAATCGATAGCATGCAGCAAGTTGCCAAAGACCTATCCGGTCAGTCTGTTATTCCCGATTGCTGTAATTTGGGTGTGGTAGCGCGGACCTTAATTGTGGTCAATGTCGCTTTGTTGGCGACGACTTTACTGCGGGTGGATGGACTGATATCCATGGTGATGAAATTTGTTGAGTCATCCATGCTGGTTGAATTGACGTGTTTTTTGTCACTGTTTTTTTTGTGCGGGATGCGAAGGATTAGTTATCGATTTCCGTTTTGGGGGCAGCGTTTGTTGTGCGCAGTGATTCCCGCTGGCGTCACCGGTCTGGTGATACTTTTGCTGTCGAGTTATGATTGGTTTCTTCAAAGCTTTGTGGATTTGTCGATCATCGGTCCGATGTTAATTGCCGCATTATTCGGCATTTCTTTGCAGCACTATTTTGAGTTGCGCGGACGTGCTTTTTCACCAGTGTTGGTTGAGGCGCGATTGCAGGCGTTACAGGCGCGGATACGGCCGCATTTTCTGTTTAATAGTTTAAATGCGGTCCTGGCGCTCATTCGTACCGAGCCGAGGCGTGCAGAAACGGCGCTGGAGGATCTGGCCGATTTAATTCGCGTGTTGATGCGTGATCCTCGCGCAATGACGACGCTGGAAAACGAATGCCAGTTATGTCGGCAATACCTATCAATTGAAAAAATTCGTCTCGGTGACCGTTTGAAGGTGCAATGGGAGCGCGAAGGAATTGACGATGAAGTGGTGCATAGGACGCAAATCCCTACCTTGTTATTGCAGCCGCTGGTAGAAAACGCGGTGCATTATGGGGTCGAGCCAAGCACCACAGAATCGATCATACGTATTCAATTAAAGAAGACCGTGGAGCGGATCGAGATCGCGGTGATTAATCCTTATTATGCGCAGACTGGATTGGTGTTGTCGGATGGCAATCAAATGGCGTTAAATAATATTCGTGAGCGCCTTGCATTGTTATATGACGTTGAGGGACAGTTGACAACAGCGGTCGTTAATGGACAGTTTGAGGTGCGTGTGCGATTCCCTTATGTGAAAACGTCTATAAGCGACGCCGCAACAGGGAAGTTGGATAAAAAAATTGTTTGAAATGTGAGGGTAGTTTTCACGACGCTACGATCTTACGAAGTGAGTGGAGAGTGAGGATTAGTCCTTACAAAATGTCCTAAGCAGGTTGAAGTAACGGGTTTGATTCTCGATGGAAGTTAACATTTTTTATTAACAGGCATGACTACACTGCTGGATTACCAGACCATCAATGGCATGATTCCTCGCATTTATATAGTTGATGACGAAGCGCCAGCGCGTGCGCGTCTGCGCACTGTATTGTCTGACATCGCCGAAGCTTGTCCACATATTCTTGTTGGCGAGGCCGAGCATGCGCAAGCTGCGTTGGAAGGTATTGCGGCGACGGCACCTGATGTGGTGTTAGTGGATGTTCAGATGCCAGAAGTAACGGGGTTGCAATTGGTGCAGCAACTGAAGCAGGGCTATGCCGGTTATGCAGGTCTTGTTAAGGACGGTAACGCGAATTTTTCTATCGCGGCGGAAATGCCGATCATTATTTTTGTCACGGCGTATGAACACTATGCCGTGAACGCCTTCGATGTGCACGCGTTTGATTATCTGTTGAAGCCTGTGCGCGCAGTGCGGCTGCAACAGGCGCTGCTGCGCGCGACGCAATTGCGCTTTCCGAGTGCAACAAAAATACAGGAAAACATTTCTCTTCCAGGTTCCGATCCGGTAACCCGATCAGCAGCGGTGCGGACGCATTTTTCGGTTCAGGAGCGCGGTCGGGTATTACTTGTTCCGATAGATGAAGTACGATTTTTAAAAGCAGAATTGAAGTACGTTATCTTGCGTACCAAATCGAAGGAATATTTAATCGAAGATTCGTTGATGTCGATAGAGGAAGAATTACGTGCGCAGTTCGTTCGGGTTCATCGGAATACTTTGGTCGCGAGAAACGCGATCGTCGGTGTGGAGCGTGGCAGCCTTACGTTTGATAAAAATGACGACGATGGATCAGAGAAAAAATTGTTGCCGGTATTGCAGCAAACGTGGAATGTTATTTTGCGCGATGTAGAGCAAAAACTGCCGATATCCCGACGGCAGTGGAGCATTATTCGGGCGTTGGTACGATGCTAAAAGATAAATCAATTTTCATCATCGTAAAACGCCCTTTACGACATCGCTTAATAAGCTAATTTCGTAAGCTAACTTCATCGGCCAACTTCAAAGCGCCTTCTTCCCTACACTTGAATCAGCGTTCCGCTGATAGGCATCTATTTGCCTGGATTTTAAATTGTGTATGGCGGCAAAATCTTATAGCTTGATGTGGGATATCTTTACTCCAGCTATTTCGTTACTACATTCATGGTTGATCAGGAATGCCGTAAAGGTGTCTTGGTAAAGACCAGCTGCAGCTGTTCATTGAAATCACAATCGCGAAGGAGTAAATATGCTGATGCATCAAGAGCCACCACCGGTGGAAATTCCACCCACACAACCCGTTCCCACATCTCCACCGCCGGTTGGCGATCCTGTTCCAGGCGGCCAACACATTCCCCTTCGGACTTGATCTGAGCAAGGTGGCGGCGTCATGAAAAACGTCGGACGAAATAAAAGGACGTAACCCATCTCCCCTGACACGAGCTATCTAGTCGGGGAGATGAGCCTATTTTTAATTTGCAATAGGTAGTGATTCGGATTCCCGCATCAATTCACGTGGGCTAGCTAATGCCAGTTTAAAGGCGTCAATTGCCTGCGTTAAAGTGTGCGCGTTGGTATCGATGAAAGAAGGATCGTGTTGCGGTACTGGTGCCAACGTGACACCTGCGGCCTCAAATAAAGCAGCGCCGTTACCCACTACCATTATTTGTTTGCAATGGCGATATTGGTCCCGAAGGAAATCCATCGCTTGCATGTTCTTCGTCCATTTTGCGGCGATATCAGTGCTATTGGCGTCGATGACCACGGCGTCGTAAAGCACTGACGGTGCGGCTTCCAGTGAAATTTCCACGTTTAGAAAATCGCCATCACTAGTCGCCACTTTGCCTAGTTGTGCTCCAACCAGCCTTGGTACTGCGCCGTCAGCAAGTAATGAGGCGTAGATTGTTCTCACAGTTGCACCTTCTACGCCTGTGGTAATCAGGATGGCGACTCTGCGTGTTTTGATGCCAAGTTCACCGGGCCGAAACGTCAGAGATAAAGCTGGAGAAAGCGCATACTCAGGTATCGGCAAATCAGACGCCAGCGGCATTGCTGGTGGCAATTCTAAACCCAAGCCATGTGCGACTGCGTCCGCAAGTATTGGATCAACGTTCACTAGCATCGATATCACGCGCACGCGCACTGCGGGTGTTTGTACGCGCGTCAATTCGAAGCGGAAAGCTGAGGCAATGTGTGCTTGTTCGGCTGGTGTCTGACTATTCCAGAATAATCGGGCTTGGGAATAGTGGTCAGCAAACAGCTCCGCTTTTCCGCGCACTTTATCGGCGGCGACCGGCTGCGGGAAGCTTGTAAAGCCACGTGCCCCGGCCTGGAACGGGCAACCGCCGCCTAAAGAGTTGGGTTCGTAACTGGCGCGACCACGATGTATTGCCTGGCGATGCATTCCGTCACGCTGATTATTATAGACCGGCGCTAGCGGTGCGTTGATGGGGATTTCATGAAAGTTGGGGCCGCCAAGGCGACTGATTTGTGTATCAATATAGGAGTGAATGCGACCTTGCAATAATGGGTCGTTGCTGAAGTCAATTCCAGGCACGACGTGCGCAGTGCAGAAGGCCACTTGCTCAGTTTCAGCGAAAAAATTATCAGGATTGCGATTGAGCGTCATTTTTCCGACGGGAATGACTTTGACCATTTCTTCAGGAATAAGCTTGGTTGGATCGAGTACGTCAAACCCAAACTGTTCGGCTTCTTCCTCAGTGAATACTTGCAGGCCAAGCTCCCATTCGGGATAGGCGCCAGCTTCGATTGCTTCCCACAAATCACGGCGATGAAAATCGGCGTCAGCACCAGCAATCTTTACCGCTTCGTCCCATGCCAGGGAATGCGTCCCAGCAACGGGTTCCCAATGAAACTTGCAGAATACTGATTCACCTTCAACATTCACCAACCTGAATGTATGCACGCCAAAGCCTTGCATCATGCGCAAACTGCGCGGAATCGCCCGGTCTGACATAACCCACATCAACATATGTGTTGATTCGGGCATTAACGACACAAAATCCCAAAAGGTATCGTGAGCGCTTGATGCTTGCGGAATGCCGTTGTGCGCCTCGGGCTTCACCGCGTGAACCAGATCCGGAAATTTCATCGCGTCCTGGATAAAAAAGACCGGCATGTTATTGCCGACCAGATCCCAGTTGCCTTCATCTGTATAAAATTTGACTGCGAATCCACGCACGTCACGGGCCGTATCCGCGGAGCCACGTTCGCCAGCGACAGTCGAAAAGCGGACGAAAACCGGCGTGCGTTTACCGGCTTGCGCAAAAGGTGCGGCGCGAGTTAAATCACTTAAGTCATTATAAGATTCAAAATAGCCATGCGCCGCCGTGCCGCGTGCGTGGACGACTCTTTCAGGAATCCGCTCATGGTCAAAATGGGTAATTTTCTCGCGCAAAATAAAATCTTCTAATGCAGTCGGGCCACGCAATCCAATTTTAAGAGAGCTTTGGTTGTCCGCAACCGGCACGCCCTGATTGGTGGTGAGCGCTTGATTGCCCGCGTCGACGCGGACGCGATCGAGAGGACCGGAGGTCGGATTACCGCCGATTTGTGGGTGACCCTCTCCCACCTTGGGCGATACAGTGTTTTCGGTTGTGGTGCTCGCGGTAGCTAGTTCGCCCGCAGGCTTGCCAACTGAACCGGTTTGCGGGTCGGGTGCGCCACTTTCGCCGGTTCCATATTCGCCTGGCTTGCTATCGTTGTAGGGCATTTGCGCGGATAGAGCTTGTCCGCTAATCACCTTTTCGCGTAATTTATTCGGTAAACCATCTTTACTACCAACGCTGCTCGGCGGTGCGGCGTCTGATGGCCCTGAAATTGTACTGAAAATCGATCCGGCACCGTCCACTGAAGACGGATTTTTTTTGCGCGTCACCATTAGTTTTACCTCGCAATAAAAAGTAGGGAAATAGAAGTAGGCATAGGAAAAAGTACGTCAATTAAACGACCACCCTGGGGTGAAGCGGCACAGTTACTCACCTTGTGCAGCGGACTTTTCGATTCTGGAAAGGCGCAAAAACGCGCGCGCAAGATGTTGCCCGATTGAAGTAGCTTAGACTTCCGGGCCGAAATTGGTATAGGAAGAAACCTGATTTTTGTGTAGGAAATAGCCACGCGCACAGATGCGCGTGGCGGCGTTTCCGTCAACGCATGACGAATTTATGTCGAATTGATGTCGAAAGTGAACGCGATTGAAGATGATGATAGGCAATAGACGGAGATGTTACAGCAGATGACGGAGCCTTTTTATGTTGGTTTTGAGGCCCGTCCTTGAGCCCAAAAATTTTGTTATATCAGGAAGTTTAATTTTTGATTATTAGCGCCAGGAAATTGCGGGAAGACACGTTGGAGCGCGGTATCTCCGACGCGCATGTGCTTTTCTGCCAGCGTCGCTAATACGGTGCGAAAGTCTGTGGTGATTGCCAGGTCGCGACCTTCGTTGAGAGATTTGTCATCGATGCCAGGCCAGTTGCCGTATATCGTGCGGCCACGTACATTGCCGCCGAGCAGCCACATCACATTGCCGTGTCCATGGTCGGTTCCACCATTGCCGTTCTCGCGGAAGGTTCGGCCAAATTCCGACATGACGACGATCACGGTGTCGTTAAAGGCTGGACCGAGTTCTGTCGCGAGCGTGGTTAAGCCATCGGCCAAAGGGCGCAGTCTGTTGGCTAACTGGCCCGTACCGTTACCTTGATTGGCGTGCGTATCCCATCCGCCCACGGCGACAAAGCCAAGCCGGATCGCGGGGTTGCTGCGCATAAGACGGCCTAGTCTTGTCGTATCAATGGAGAGTCCGTTTGGAAGTGGCGCACCGTTATTGGCGGCGCGTTGTTCCGTGCTATTCAGGTCCATCATCATTTCCTTACGCGCTGCAAGGCCATCCCGAAATGCTTTTCCTAACGTTGGATCCTGTTGATATAACGCGTTGAAGGCAAGATTGACGTCCGGTTTGTCGATCTGCGTTGGTCGGGTGGCATCGCGCCCGGTCGGCATATTGGCGACGACGGCACGGCCGGTCAGGATGCGTGGTATCGACTCGCCTAGTGTCAGTGCTTGCATGGGCGCTTCTTTGGGCGGCATAGTGCCCAGCAGGCGATTCATCCAGCCGTCGTGTGTGTTGTGTTGACCGGGTGTACCGGTTTCCATATAGTCCTGCGCCTCAAAATGCGAACGCGACATATCGGGCGAGCCGGATGCATGAATGAACGCCAGTTGGCCGTTATCCCAATAAGGCTTGAGCGGTTGCAATGCCGGATGAAGCCCGAAATATCCGGTTAAATCGATTGCACCATTGTTGTCGCCAGGACGTGCCACTGCGATGGTAGGGCGGGCCTGATAATAATGCTGGTCGCCATGCGGTACAACAACATTAAGGCCATCCACCGCTCCGCGTAAAAAAACTACAACCATGCGCGGCGTGCCGTCACCCGCCAGACGGTCACGCTTCGGCGGTGTGCCGTAGGCGAGTGGTGCCGGTTCTCGATTGCTCTTTTGCAGGTTAGCGGTATTTGGCTTGTTGGGCGGCGCAACGACACAACCGGACAATCCGATCGGAATCAGAATCGCACCGCTGCCGACGATGCCAAGTTGACTAATGCTGCGGATAAAATCGCGGCGTTTCATGATTTACCTCCTCATAAAATCGGGGCTACCCAGAATCATGCTGGCTTGCAAGTTGGCGGGTGCGGTTGTGATGGTATCGATGCTGCGTTGATCGAGTAACGGCGACAGTGTTTTTATCAACTGCTGCGGGTCTAATGGGACTGCATTAGAAGGTGGTCCGGGCGGCGGTGGCGGAAATCCAATCGGCGATTTGCCATTACCAAGGCTGCTGACAAAATTGATTCGGCGTAATAGCGCATCCGGATTGAGCCACGCTTCTTCGGAAAATTTATACCCTTCCGGCGTCAGCCAACCATATAAAGGTTGACCCAATTGATTCAACGCGTTATCAACCGGCCTGACATTCATGACCGGAATGTCACTGGCCCGCAAAGCGGAAACGATGTACTGATAAGGTGTCTTGAACTGGGTTTGATAATTGGCACGAGACCAAAATTGCTGGCTATCAAATAAGGTGTGCAGCACCGCTTTGATATCCCCATTGGTGCTCAGGAACCGCTGCGCCAGCTTTTCAACTAATGCCGGATCGGGTTTGTCGCTAACAAAATATTGGACTAATTTGGTGGAAATAAACCGTGCCGTGGCAGGTTGCCGCGCTACGATGTCAAGCGCTTGCTCACCTTCCTGTTCACCGTCCTGACCGGCGAGTCCTTTGATGGTCTGACCGAGAAAAATTTTGTCACCGGTGTCATGGCGGCGTGGATTGAAAATGAAGGTGGGCTGGTCTGAACTGTAGCCGCCACTGGAGCTGTTATTGGCTCCATTTTTCATGTCTTTTACATCAATAGTCCAGCCACTCAAAATGCGTGCTAATGCAATCACGTCGGCTTGGGTATAGCCACCATTGATACCTAGTGTATGCAGTTCGAGTAATTCACGTCCATAGTTTTCGTTTAAACCTTTAAATCGACCGCGGGCCTCCGGCGTATTGACGCCACTACTCAACCAGTTATCGAGGTAATACAGCATGGCTGGATGATGCGCCACCGATCCTAACAATTGCCTGAAATTACCCAATGCATTGGGACGCAACACATTTTTTTCATACTCGCCGTTCCAGTAGCGAACCCATTCTTTACCTTCAAAAACATTGAAGTGGTTGAACCAGAATTCGGTCATGATTTCCTGCAACTGACGCGGGCTTTCAGTCGCCTCCCATAATCGGGCCTGATGCGCTTGCAATGTGATTTCTTTGTTGGCGCGCTGACGTGCCTGATTTTTCTCTTCCGGGGTTGCAGTATTGGGGGGGAAAGAGGGCGGGCCGTATTGTTGATAAAGCTGCGTGGTGCTGAGTTGATAGGTAGGAAGGCTAGCCAACTGGTCGATTAGCGTTTGGGGAAGCGGAATACGTTCGGGATTTAATTGCAGGTCAATGTAGCGTTTTACGCCCATTTTTTTGATTGCATCCACATCACCCGGACGTGGACCATACGCCAGACGATTCAACACATGCAGTGCTTTTTCGTTTTCCCATAACGGTGCGGTGGACGACGGCGTGGGAGCAATGGTTGGAGCGAGTGGGGGAGTGAAGTCGGGAGTGCGTGTCGGTGATGCTGGCGCAGCAATCGCGCTGAGCGGATTCAGTGTGCCGAGTCCTACGCTGAACAAAAATGAGATCGTAACCAATGGCAAGTTGAAGCGAGATTTTTGAATGGTCGGCAACATCTTATTCCGCTTAAGGTGAAGAAGCTCGTTGTGACTACACCAGCTAATTGCGATGGTGACCGTGGTTCTTCAGAGGATAACGTGGCGATTGCTTTTTGGTAGACAAACTCTGTGTAACAGTGTGTAAGCCAAGGTTTGTAGAATGGGTTGTGCGAACCACGAAGTATGAAACCAGAGACAAAGAACGTAAATAATTAAGAGGTTCGCGCTTTGTAACTGAGCGGTCCTAGATGACTTTCCCGGGATTCATTAGATTGAGTGGGTCTAATGCTTGTTTAATTGTTTTCATCAAGGAAATTTCTACCGGTGATTTGTAACGTAGTAACTCCTCACGCTTTAGGACGCCGATGCCATGTTCCGCTGAAATTGAACCCCCAAATTTGTGTACGCTGTCGTGTACGACAAGATTGATATTGGATTGTTGCGCGAGGAACAGGTCAGCGGAATAGCCGATGGCTGGTGAAACGTTGTAATGTAAATTTCCGTCGCCCAAATGGCCGAAAGTGACATTGCGGCATGCGGGAAAATGTTGCTGTAACAGGGCGTCGGTGACCGTAATGAATTCAGCAATACGCGAAATCGGCAAAGAGATGTCATGTTTGATGTTTTTGCCTTCTTTAGCTTGCGCCGATGAGATACTTTCTCGCCAGTTCCATAATGTTTTTGACTGCGCGGAAGAGGACGCCAGGACAGCATCCTGACAAATGTCGTGTTCCAGAGCGCTCGCCAGTAAGGATTCCAGCAAGGCGCTGGCATGGGCTTCTGATTCGCTGTCGGATAGTTCAAGCAGTACATAGTGCGGATGGTGCATCGAGAATGGAAAAGTCAGGTGCGGCATGTGTTTGGCTACCAATTGTAAACACAGATCGGACATTAATTCGAAACCGGTTAGCGTGGCTCCGCAATGGCCTTGCGCTAAGGTCAGCAGACGTAAAGCTTGAACTGGCGTTTGTAACGCAACCAGTGCGGTTAATTGCGATTTTGGCAATGGAAATATTTTCATTACTGCAGCAGTAATAATCCCAAGTGTGCCTTCAGCTCCTATAAATAGGTCACGTAAATCATAGCCGGTGTTATCTTTACGCAAGCCGCGTAGCCCCTCCATGATGTCGCCCTGTGCGGTCACGACTTCGAGTCCCAGGCATAACTCACGCGTGTTGCCATAGCGCAAAACAGCCGTGCCGCCTGCATTCGTTGCGAGATTGCCGCCAATGGTGCAACTGCCTTCGGCAGCTAACGATAAGGGGAGCAAACGCTCGGCTGCGAATGCGGCATCTTGCACGTGCTGCAAGATGCAACCCGCTTCTACGGTGATGGTATGGTTGACCGGATCGACTGATCGAATCCGGCTAAGGCGCGTCAGCGATAACACAATCGCGACGCCGCTGGTGTCGGGAACACTGCCTAAAACGAGTCCGGTATTGCCGCCTTGCGGAACGAGCGGTACGTTGTATTGATTGCACAGGCGCACAATTGCCGCGACCTCGGCAGTATTACCCGGCTTGACTACCGCTATTGCCTGACCTGTGAAGCGTTGACGCTGGTCTGTCAAATAAGACGCCTTGTCATCGTTGGCGGTCAGCACGTAAGCGTCACCGATGGTTTTTTTACAGGCGTTTATAAAGTCAGCTGAGTTGGTCATGTCTGGATGATTGTGAAACCGCGTGTGGGAATGAAGTTACGTCGATCGGGATCGGGAAGCTTTTTCGATGGCTGCTTTGGCGAGCGCTTTCGCCACTTTTTTGTAGGGCTGCAAATACATGATCGAGCAAACAAAAAAGAGGCAGGTCAACGCCACTTCGGCCCATCCCAGCATCGCCGAGAGATGATTGCTGTCGCTGGTAGCGCGCACGATGCCCTCTGCAAAGTAAATCAGAATGAGCATGGACGACCATTGCATCGTGTAGATATCGCGCTTCAGAATGCCACGTAAGGGGAGCAAAAGTGGGATAACCTTCAATACCATCCATGATCCACCCGGGCGCAACGGTGCTAAAAATAATTCCCAGGCAACACACAGAGCGATCAGAATCAGCAACGTACCGGAAGTGCCGAAGTAAAACCACTGGCATGGACGTAGTTGTGCAGAAGTTTGGGCTTCGACCATGGTTGCCCCGGCTGGGTTGGTGATGAGGTTATTTTCGGCGTCTTTTTTGACGTCTTTTTTGACTTCTTTCCTCGCGTCTTTTGTCATGTCATGCTCCTTGCAGTTTGCGCGCGGTCTCAGCCAGGCGACTACCTTGCGCGATTGCCAAAATACGGCTTTCCGCCGAAATGGGCTGATTGCCATTCATTCCCGCCCAGTGGCTGGCACCGTAAGGTGTGCCGCCGCTACTGGTGGTCATCAATTCCGGCAGCGTATAAGGCAGACCCATCATCAACATACCGTGATGAAATAGCGGTGTCATCATGGACATCAATGTGGTTTCCTGGCCACCATGCAGACTGCCTGTGGACGTGAATACGCAACCCGGTTTGCCGGCTAAAGCACCGCCGAGCCATTGGGCGCTGGTACCATCCCAAAAATATTTCATGGCCGACGCCATGTTGCCAAACCGTGTTGGTGAGCCTAGTGCCAATCCGGCGCATTGCTCCAGATCCATTAATTCAACGTAAGGCGCACCTTGCTCCGGAATGCTTGATTCGGTCGCTTCGGTGACAGTGGACACCGCTGGTACCGTGCGCAAACGGGCTTCGCAGCCCGGTGTTGCGTCAATACCTTGCGCGATTAATTCGGCAAGTTTTCTGGTTGCGCCATGGCGCGAGTAATACAAAACCAGAATGACGATTTTGCGGTTGATACTGTGGGATGTGTGGGTTGAGCTCATAGGTTGGTATTATAGGGCGCTTTATCAATACTTTACGCTGACCGATAGCGCTTGTAAGCATCTAAAAATGCGTCCGACTTTGCTGTCGTGCTGTAAAGGTCACAACAAAAATATGTTTCCATTTAAATTTTCCCACTTGCGCGGTTTGTCATTGGATGAGTTGCGCGACTTATTTCGTTTTGCGGGTCGCCGCCTGAGCGAGGAGCGTTTACCGCAAGTTGCCAGTAGTTTGACGTTTATGACTATTTTGGCGTTGGTTCCCATGCTGACCATTGCGTTGGCAATTTTCACCGCTTTTCCGCTCTTTAGTACCTTCCGTGCATCGCTGGAAGCATACTTCGTGCATAACCTGATGCCTAAGGGGATTGCCAATACAATTTTGAGTAACCTGAATCAGTTTGCCAGCAAATCTGCAAGCCTGTCGGCAGTCGGTGGTGTTGCCCTTATTGTGACAACCGGTATGACGATGTCGACCGTAGATCAGGTTTTCAATAGCATCTGGAGGGTCAAAACCCAGCGTCCCTTTATTCAACGGGCGCTTGTATATTGGGCGCTAGTAACATTAGGACCATTGCTGATCGGTATCTCGATTACGGCTACCTCCTATCTGACAGAAGCCACCAACGGTCTGGTCATCAGCTGGTTAGGAAAATGGTTTTACACAGTGGTATCGGTTTCTTTGACGACAGCGGCATTCACCTTATTGTATGTAGTTGTACCGAATCGGTTCGTCAATTGGCGCGATGCGGTGTGGGGCGGACTCTTCGCGGGGATAGCCATTGAAGTTGCTAAACGGATTTTTGCTGCATATGTGATCAAATTCCCGACTTATACGATCATTTACGGTGCGTTGGCAGCATTGCCAATTTTTCTGCTATGGATTTATATGCTATGGATGATCACGCTGGTCGGCGCGCTGGTAGTGGCGGCGCTACCGGTGATCAAGCACGAACGATGGTGGCACGTGCCGACGCCCGGCAGCGCGTTTGTTGATGCCATGGCGGTTTTGCAGGTATTGCATGAGGCTAGAATAGCGAATAGCTCTTCTGCAGTGAGTGCAACTCAGATTCGACGTGCGACGCGATTAGGTTTTGATGAGTCGGAAAATTTGTTGCAACAAATGCTCGAGGCAGGATGGGTCGGGCGGATTAGCAAAGCGCTGCCAAAACGCTTGCGCTGGAACCGTCATGCGTTGTCGCACCTGGATCAGTGGACCTTACTGGCTAATCCTGATAGCTTAAAATTAGCGGAGATCTATCGCCTGTTCGTCTTCAATACTGCTTCGTATGCCGTTGATGCGCCACCGTTGGCGAAGCGGGTAGAAGAAACGATTGAGTTGGGATTGGACCAGTCTTTGGCGCGTTATTTTGGTCAATCCTCGCAAGAGTCGTTGTAACTCCTTCCTACAGAACTTACCCAGATATTCTAAAAAGACGTCTAAAAGTAACCGCATGAAAGAAAAAGCGCCCCAAAAAAGGGGCGCTTTTGCATTCGGCCAAAAAGGTCAACCAAAAAAATTATCTACAAAATCATCTTAAGTACATGCTTTGCCATGATCAGCGTGGTTACCGGCGGCTTTCGCTGCGGCTTCCGTCATATACGAACCTGCTTTAGTTGTTCCGTACCATTTGGAACCGGAGCAATGATAGGTCTTGGAGCTGGCATTTACCCAGACTTTACCAGCGCCACCACCTGCGGCTGGGGTCGCCGCCGGAAGGGCGGGCGTTTTCATGGGAGATGCTGCAGCGGCTGCGACGGCGGGCGCTGGTGCGGCAGGTGCGGCAGCCATTGCGGCAGGGCTGTCAGCAGCCTTCACATACCAATCTTTGACTCCCCCATGTTTTGAGCAAGCGCCCTTTTTTGTGGCGCCCGAAGAGTAGGAGCCATCTTTGCACATTCCAGAAGTACCGGCTGGCGCGGCAGCAGGCGCAGTTTGGGCGAACCCACTGGCAGCAAAGGTTAATCCTGCGGTCAAAGTGATCATCGCGAGCGTAATTTTCATCGTGTTTCTCCAAAAGATGTTTGAATATCATTCAAAATACAATTTCCACATGGATTACATTGAGAGTCGTGCTACCTGCTTGTTTTCTTAGTGCTTAGACGTCGAATGTGTCATTAACGCGTATTAACTGACCAACGTATAACGTGGCGTGCAGCTTTGATGTCGATAGCGTTGTGTGCCTGACCATTAACGCTTGATTACGTTTTTTCGAGGACCGATACTGCTAAAAAGTAAAATGTATTCTTTTACCGGAGAAATAATAATCCTTTCTTGCAGGGAATGTTGAAATAAAATAAATATATTTAGAAAGTTACTTTGCCAGTCAGCATTTGACCGTACATCACCCAATCACCAATGAATGAATAGAGCGGATAGCGAAACGTCGCTGGCCGGTTCTTTTCGATGAAGAAGTGGCCGATCCACGCAAAGCCATATCCACTCAGAACGCCGCTCAATAGCCACCATCCATTTCCGGTAAACAGGAGGGCGATGAACGATAAAAGGGCGAAGGTCGATCCAATAAAGTGCAATCGGCGACAAATGCGGTTAGCGTGTTGGTTAAGATACATGGGATAGAACTGCGCAAAGGAGGCAAAATTTTCTTTCTTGCCCTCCGTATCCTTTATATATTTAGGCATGTAGAACTCCCTTCAGAAGCCTTATGGGCGTGAAATGTTTTCAATGCCATAACAAAATACATCAACTCAGTTTTGATACAGCTTGTTAGGGGGGCAGAAATTTATTCTAGCCAGTCGATGCCAGTTGCGAAATGAAATAATTCATCGAGCACGGCATCCGGTTGCTCTGCCATTAGCGCATGTCCGCTGTCTATCAGCGCGACTTTCGCATGCGGAATGTTGCTGATGATGGTTTTCGCCGCTTTGGGCGGCGTCATGGCATCGCGTTTTCCTAATAGAAACAGGGCTGGACAGCGGATTGCCGAAGCTGCAGCATCGCCATGCTGATAAGTATTGCAGGTCATGAAATCAGTATAAAAAACGGTGTCTCCGCTGCGTATATTTTCTGTGCTCGGCAGATCCGTCGCTTTGGCGACATTGCGTTCATCGCGTGTTGCGATGTGTTCCATTAAGCGCTGGCTGCCGCCCAAAACATAGAAACCGGGACCGGGGTTGGACGGTTTCTGGACAAAACTCGCATGCGACCACTTGTTGACCATTGCGATGGCTGTCGGCTGGTCACTATTCGCCGCTTCCAGCAACACTTCGGATACTTTCATCGGATAGGCGCTTGCGACCATGGCGATGCCGCCGATCAAGACCGACGAAGGTGTTCGGCCGGCGGTTTCCAATGCAATGAGCGAACCCATGCTGTGTCCGACTAATAGCGCCTTGGTGACATTGGCGGCCTTGAGCAGAGCCAAAAGCCAGTCGGACATCGACTCAACGGTTGTTAGTGGCGCGCCCTGACTTCGTCCGTGTCCTGGCAAATCAACCGCAAGCACGCTAAATCCGTGGTGAGCAAAATAGCGGGTTTGTAAAATCCAGACCGAATGATCGTTTTGTGCCCCGTGAATGAACACCGCGGTCGGTAATGTAGCGTCAAACGGTTTGCCGCCCGTGTAGCAATAAGCATCATGCCCCTGAACATTTATCAGCATTTCAAGCTCCCGTATTCGGTTGAATTGAGGTTCGGTGCGCGGCTTTCAAGCCGTAAGCCAGATCCTCTATCAGATCGTCGACATTCTCTAGTCCGACAGATAATCTGAGTGTGCCTTCGCCAATCCCGGATGCGGCCAGCTGGTCACTTGGTACGCGGAAATGGGTGGTTGATGCAGGATGGATTACCAATGACTTGGCATCACCGACGTTGGCCAGGTGGGAAAATATTTTTAATGACTCCACCATGCGGCGACCCGCAGCGCGATCACCCTTCAGGTTGAAGGAAAATACTGCGCCGCAGCCTTTCGGGAGAAGTTCTTTCGCCAGCGCATAATCGGGATGGGATGAAAGTTCGGGATAGGCGACCGACTCTACGGCGTCTTGCCGTGTTAAAAATTCGACCACTTTGCGCGTGTTTGCGACATGCTTTTCCATTCTTAAGGCGAGCGTCTCTACGCCTTGCAATATGGCAAAAGCATTGTGCGGACTCATGGCTGCGCCGAAGTCACGCAAACCTTCGCGGCGGGCGCGCAGAGAGAACGGCGCGACCGTTGACTCTTCCGAAAATACCATGCCGTGAAAACCGTCGTAGGGTGCGCAAAGTTCGGCGAAATGGCCAGTCTTTTCGTATGCTTGTTGCCAGTCAAAGGTGCCCCCATCTACCAGCAGACCGCCAATAGCGGTGCCATGACCGCAAAGAAATTTGGTCGCCGAGTGAAAAACCAGATCGGCTCCATGGTCGAACGGGCGCAGCAAATAGGGTGTGGTGAAGGTTGAATCGACCAACAATGGCAGATAGTGCTCGTGTGCGATTGCGGCTACTCGCCCAATATCGAGTACGTCTAGGCCTGGATTACCCAGAGTCTCACCAAATAATACCTTTGTATTTGGTTGGATCGCGGCGCGCCAGGCATCCAGATCGCGTGGATCGACGAAGGTGGTATCGATGCCGAAACGTTTCATGGTGTATGCCAGCAGGTTATGCGAACCGCCGTACAGGGCACGGGATGCGACGACGTGTGATCCTGCGCCAGCAATGGTTGCTAGTCCAAGGTGTAGTGCTGCCTGACCGCTGGCGACCGCAATTCCTGCAACTCCACCTTCGAGCGCTGCGATGCGCTCTTCCAAAACGGCATTGGTAGGGTTCGAAATGCGTGAATAAACGTGTCCTGCACGTTCCATATTAAATAATGAGGCAGCGTGATCTGAGTCTTTGAAGACGAAGGCGGAGCTGAGATAAATCGGTGTCGCTCTAGCCCCGGTAGTGGGATCCGGGATAGCGCCCGCGTGGAGTGATAAGGTATCAAAACCAGGGGATGTTGGCTTGCTCATGACGACGATTTCTCCTATTAATCTGTTTGTTTTATTATTGAACCCGGAACGTTTTTCTTAAGGCGTATTTCCAGTGCTTCAGTCAGTGCTAGATTTTTCGACGGGCTTACGCTACATTCAAGGCATCTGAAGGTTTTAGTGAGTCGAAGCAAAAAGTAGCTAAGCGAATACATTTTTTGATTTTTTTGTGTCAATTGCCCCAATATTGGGACTATTTGATAATAAGATCAGTCAAAAATGAAACTTTCGGAGGCTTTTTCTACCGGCTGCAGAGATTCGCAGGTTTCTCAATACAAGCATAACAAGCAAAGGCAGGATGACCCAATGAAAGTTTCTGAAATACTCAAAGTCAAAGGCAACATCCTCTATACGGTGACACCGGAGACACCGCTACTAGAGGCGACTAACACGATGGCCGAAAAGGACATCGGTTCGCTCGTGGTGATGGAATTCGGCACGTTGGTGGGGATGCTGACGTTTCGCGAAGTGCTGAAAGCAATCCATGAAAATGGCGGCGAAGTTGGGACCAATACCGTGCGAAAGCACATGGATGACAGCCCGATCACGATCACACCCGACACGGAGGTGAATGAAGTGCGCCGTATTATGCTAGAGCGTCATGCGCGCTATGTTCCCGTAATGGATGCGAATACATTGCTGGGTGTTATGTCATTTTATGATGTCGCAAAGGCGGTGCTGGATGCGCAAGGTTTTGAAAACAAGATGCTCAAAGCTTACATTCGGGATTGGCCAATCAGTACGCCGTCACCGGATGATTGATCGGTCAGCATGGTTCTTAATATGACATTGCCGCACTTATGTGCCTATTTCAGTTAAGAATGGTCGAGCATGAGAAAAAAACCGTTAGTGGCAAACATTCGCTGCTGACGGTTTTTTTGTATCTATGATGGGTTGCCGGGATTCTGAATATACTGGGAGCGCTGGAGAGTCACTAAGAATTGGTGACGAATATTAAACGCCTTGCACCATCAACAGGCGATACGTCTGGAAGGTAAAGCTAAGGCAAAAAAACATCAATTAGAACGTTGATTCAAACGTAAATTCAAACGTAAATCCAAACTTAGAGAAAGCGCCTATTTCTCAATCTAATGGAGCCCACGTACAATTGTCGACGTCATCATTTTCATAGTGTAATTTTCGCTTATTGATCGCCCATGCAACCATCAAACCGACCAAATCAATTTTCTCTGCTGCGCCAAAGCCGTTTTGCACCGTTTTTCTGGACGCAGTTTTTTGGTGCTTTCAATGATAATGTCTTTAAGACAGCGTTGCTGACGATTCTGACTTATGACGCACTAAGCTGGACTAGCGTGGATCCCGGGTTTTTAAATAATCTCATCCCTGGATTGTTTATTTTGCCGTTTTTGCTGTTTTCGGCTACCTCCGGCCAGTTCGCAGACAAATTTGAAAAGTCCCGTATCGCACGCCTTGTAAAAGTGTTTGAAATCGCCATTATGGCGTTGGCAGCATACGGCTGGATGACGCGTAACCTATGGATTTTAGTCGGCGCGATAGTTGGTATGGGATTACATTCGACGGTATTTGGTCCCGTCAAATACGCTTATTTGCCACAACAATTAAAAAAAGACGAGCTAGTCGGCGGTAATGGCGTCATTGAGATGGGTACCTTTGTGGGTATTCTTGTCGGCGAAATTCTTGGCGCGGTGCTGGTTGTTCATCAATCCTGGGGCATCGAGCTCGTAGCGGGCGGCACAATTTTGATTGCAATCGTCGGTTGGCTTTTTAGTCGCCGGATTCCACTCACGCCAGCACCAGAACCGGACCTGATCATTAATTGGAATCCAATTACCGAAACAGTTCGGAATTTGCGTTTTTCCCATCAAAATCGTCCTGTATTTCTGGCGATGATGGGCAACTCATGGTTCTGGTTTTACGGTGCGATTATGTTGGCGCAATTTCCGCTGTATGCCAAAAATTATTTGCACGGAGATCATAGTGTTTTTGTTTTATTGCTGACAGTATTTTCGCTCGGCGTCGGTGGTGGCTCGCTGCTGTGTGAACGGCTTTCCGGCCACAAGGTCGAAATCGGGTTGGTCCCCTTCGGGTCGATTGGATTATCGGTGTTTGGTTTTGATCTGTTTCTTGCCAGTCAGGGATATACGAATACGAGTTCGGTTGATTTCATTGGGTTTTTCGCACAGCAGAGCAGCATACGCATCTTGTTTGATTGCCTGATGATAGGATTGTTTGGCGGTTTTTATATCGTCCCGCTGTTTGCGGTGATTCAGACGCGGTGTGATCCAGCGCATTTATCGCGCACGATAGCCGGGATGAATATCATGAACGCTTTGTTTATGGTGGTCGCCGCTTTACTGGCGATGGTGCTGCTAAAAATGGGACTCACGATTCCGCGAATTTTTATGGTCACAGCGATTCTTAACGCTGTCGTTGCTGGCTACATTTTTTCGGTAGTACCAGAATATCTGGTGCGTTTCCTGGCGTGGATATTGATCCATACGATACATCGCGTACGCACTGTTGATATCAGTAGAATTCCAGAGGACGGCGCAGCGGTATTGGTCTGCAACCATGTTAGTTTTGTGGATGCCATTGTGATCATGGCAGCCAGCCCGCGGCCGATTCGGTTTGTGATGGATCATCGAATTTTTAAAATGCCGGTTCTCGCGTGGCTGTTTAGAAATAGTAAAGCGATCCCAATCGCATCTGCGAAAGAAGATTCGGTGTTGATGGAAAAAGGCTTTGCCGATATTGCCAGGGCACTTGAGGATGGCGACCTGATCTGTATCTTCCCTGAAGGTAAATTGACGACTGACGGCCATATCAATGCGTTTCGCGGTGGGATCAGTAAAATTATCGAACGCACGCCTGTTCCTGTCATTCCGATGGCTTTGCGCGGATTGTGGGGCAGTATGTGGACACATGGCAACGGTAATCCTTTTGGGCGCTCGTTTAAACGTGGCCCGTTGTCGGTGCTTGAGCTGGCAGTAGGAAAGGCCGTTATGCCAGCTGATGCGACACCTGAATATCTTCAGCAACAAGTCCAGAATTTGCGGGGTGCGTGGAAGTGACGATGCCACCAATCCCATTAACACCACCAACACCACTCAGCCCGAAATTACATTCTGAATCCGATTTCGTACGGACATGTCAAACATATTCAGTACGTCCTGCCATCACGCATTGGCTACAAGAAAAACAAATAACCCCGATGGCGGCTGAGCGTGCTTGGCAGTTGTCTGGCGAGTTGCCGGGCCGGTCCGATTGGAAATATTTTCTGAAGAATGTTTGTTTGTTTGGCGGCATTTTGTTTTTGACTGTTGGCGTTATTTTCTTCTTTGCATTTAATTGGGAAGCGTTGCCACGATTTGCTAAATTCATTTTATTGCAGGGACTATTGATTAGCGCTGCGTTACTTGCCAGGCGTTTTACGCTAGATACTTTAAAGGGGCAAACGGCATTGCTGGCGGCGATGTTGCTATGCGGAGCGCTGCTGGCCTACTTTGGGCAGACTTATCAAACCGGTGCAGATCCTTATCAATTATTTTTAACCTGGAGTATTTTGATATTTCCTTGGGTGTTGGTCTCACGGTTAAATATTGCATGGTGTCTTTGGTTGGGTTTATTGAACGTGGCCTTGACGCTGTATCCCGGTAGTGCATTGTTTAGCCTGTTCGGTGGTAATGAAGGCGGTAATACTTTATCCGTGTCGTTATTTTGGCTGAATGGTTTGATATGGGCTTGCACTGAAATTGTTTTGCATCGTAGTCATCCTCAATCTGCAGCTGCCGACAATGTGTATAGATACAGATTCTTTATCCGCTTTGCCGCATTGCTGACATTGGCCTCAGCCACTTACCATATTATATTTTTACCGGGTCGCCTCATTGCTCATCCAGATTGGATTCAGTTAAGTTCTATTGTCATGCTGATCGTATTGTCGGGATTTTTTGTACTTTATCGTCGACGTCGCGAGGTGGTCATATTAACTGGATGCTGTTTTGCGCTGATAGCGGGAGGGACGGGGCAATTGGTTGGGATACTTTTTTTCGGGCATAGACCTACATGGCTGGTTGGCTTGATAGTGATAGGATTATTTTTAGTGATTGCTTCAAGCATGGCAGCGCTTTGGCTGCGTAGGGTGCAGCGTGGCTGGATTCAGGAACGGCAATGAAAATTGGCGCGCCTTTAGCTGAAATGCAAGACTCCGATAATTCTTCAGTAGGATGTTCGCGCCTCTGGCAGCAACTGCATGCAGAAGGTCAAGTAACGACAAACGAAACACCAGTCTGGTTGAACCCAGAACCGTCCGCTCCTTGGTTTATACGTTTGATGCTCGGCGTTTGCGGCTGGTTGGGTGGTTTGTTCCTCATGGCGTTTTGTGGCTTTTTCTTAATCGATCAGTTACAGCATGAGGATGGCGCGTTACTTGTCGTGGGGCTGGTACTGATTGGCATGGCATGCGGCATTAATAGAATTGGCCATACGGAACTATGGCAACAGTTAGCGCTGGCCTTGAGTTTGGCGGGGCAGGGCATGGCGGGATTTTGGTTATTTGCGACTTATGGTGTGGATGTTGCATGGCCGTTGTTTTGTATTGCATTGGTCCAATGTTTGTTGTTCGTGCTGAACCCTGATTTTTTACATCGTTTGCTGTGCACCATATTGTCTGTGCTGGCATTGCATATGGGATTCTTGATGTGGCTGGGGCCAAGCCCTATTCTGCCGATTTGTGCCGCGTTGGTTGCGCTACTTTGGTTGGATGAGTCTTATTGGCTGATGCGATTGCGACATACATTTCTACCAATCGCCGTGGGACTGACGGTTGCGCTGTTGTGTCTGGGACTAACATCGGTATGGTTCCCTGCCTGGTTGTTAACGCAAGTTGCCGACGGACACCGCAATGATGGATTGGGTGACAGTTTGTATCGATGGTTATATCTGCTCGATCCGGCGATTGTTGGCATTGTATTTTTTGAGCTGGTTGTCCGGTTGTCCTCTACCTTATCGGTAGCGTGGCGGCGTGTCGCGCTTACATGCGGATTGGTGTTTTCCATTCTCGGCGTTTGGGTGGTTGGTCTCGTACTGGGTGGGATGTTGATATTGCTAGGCTTTGCGAGAGGGCGACGGTGGTTAATTACCCTCGGAATTGTCGCCTCGCTGTGCTATTTGTCATGGTTTTATTATTCTTTGGACTTTACTTTGTTGGTGAAATCGATTGGTCTAATAGTCACCGGCGGCCTCTTATTACTTGGCTATTTCTTTTTAAGTCGCCTGCCTGCGGAGATGAAGAATGTTTGATCGCAGCATCGTAAAAAGTAATCGGGGAGGATTGATATTGATTGGATTAATGCTGATTCTGGCGGCGATCAATCAAGCTATCTGGCATAAAGAAGAGGTGCTCAAATACGGCCGGAGTGTATCGTTGGCGATGGCGCCGGTGGATCCGCGCTCGTTGATGCAAGGCGATTACATGGCGCTGGATTGGCAATTATCCAGAGATATCATGGCATCCTCCTTGTCTCTGCCAATCACTGGCAAGGCAGTTATATCCGTACCGGATGAGTCGGGTCAAATACCGGCAAAATTTGTTCGGATCGACAACGGCAAGCCGTTAGCGGCGAATGAGGCACTGATTGAATATCGGCTGCGCAATGGACGGGTGAGAGTAGTTTCTGATGCTTATTTTTTTCAGGAAGGACAAGGTGCGGCTTTTGCGAACGCACGGTATGGGCAATTCCGCGTCGCTTCGGACGGACAGGCTTTATTAGTCGGTTTGCAGGACGACCAGATGCGCCTCATCCACCCTTCTGTGCAAAGACCGGCCCAAAAACCTTCAGAAACCGTGAAAAACCCTCAGAACTGACACCGGAATAACTGCTGTGTCATTGGCACTGGTAAAATTATCCTTTAACGTTTAATTAATCAGGATCACCATGCCCGGCAATACCTTCGGTTCATTATTTACCGTTACCAATTTTGGTGAATCTCATGGCCCAGCCATTGGCTGCGTCGTGGATGGTTGTCCTCCGGGTCTGGAATTATCGGAAGCCGACCTGCAAACGGATTTGGACCGACGCAAACCGGGCACGTCGCGTCACGTTACTCAGCGACAAGAGCCGGATACCGTTGAAATTCTCTCTGGTGTGTACGAGGGTAAAACGACTGGCACTCCAATCATGTTGTTGATTCGCAATCAAGATCAGCGCAGCAAAGATTACGGCAACATTGTCGAAACCTTTCGCCCTGGTCACGCAGATTACACTTATTGGCAAAAATACGGCATCCGTGATCCTCGTGGCGGTGGCCGTTCGTCTGCCCGGTTGACCGCGCCATCGGTAGCGGCCGCGGCGATTGCCAAGAAATGGTTAATGCAGAAATACGGTACTGTCATTAAGGGCTATATGAGCCAATTGGGCGAGATTCCGATTATTTTCGAGTCCTTGGAACATGTTCCCCAAAATCCTTTTTTTGCGCCGAACACGACGCAGATTCCTGAGCTGGAAGCGTACATGGATGCTTTACGCAAAGATGGCGATTCTTGCGGAGCGCGCATCAACGTTGTTGCTTCCAATGTCCCGGTCGGCTTGGGCGAACCATTGTATGACCGGCTCGATGCTGATATTGCATACGCGATGATGGGTATCAATGCCGTCAAAGCGGTTGAAATTGGTGCGGGGTTTGCGTCCGTCGTACAAAAAGGTTCAGTCCATGGTGACGAAATCACACCAACAGGATTCCTGACAAATAACGCCGGCGGTATTCTGGGCGGGATTTCAACCGGCCAGGATATTACCGTGACCATTGCGATTAAGCCGACATCGAGTATTCGCACGCCACGTCAGTCGATTGACAAACAAGGTGTGCCAACAATTGTGGAAACGTTCGGACGTCACGATCCTTGCGTTGGGATTCGCGCCACGCCGATTGCTGAGGCGATGTTGGCGCTAGTATTGATGGATCATGCTTTGCGTGACCGTGCTCAGTGTGGTGATGTAAAAGTTCCGCGTCTGGTCAATCCGGAATAACTACTCTGATTAATTATTCTCGTTAGCGCGAAATTGCGGTCGATATATTTTTTAGTTGTAAGTCGTGTTGGATTGTGATGTACACCACCAAAACCGGGCTACGTCTCGGTTTTTTGGATTCGGCGTCACGGATTAATCGCTTAACCACCCGCAACGCTCCATTGTTTTACCTGTAAATAATATCGCTTCACTTACATCTTTTTCGGGCTTCGATTATTTTTTCAGCGTTGTAATGTTAACGTGTTGTGCTTTTTCATTTTGTTGAGAACCAAGGTGGGCCACCAAATACAGTGTGAGTTCAGTGTTTTATTGATATCTACTGTAGTTGTATAAGTATATTTTTAAAATTTCTTCAAGTTCACTATTATATTGTTGCTTATTAGCACTAAAGTATGTGCGACGTATTGATATATTTTTGTGGAAACCTCCTGTTAGGTGCTGTTTTGGGCGGCGTGGGCGGGTTATTTGGAATAGGCGGCGGCCTTATAGCGATTCCCGTCCTCGGTATGTTTTACGGTATGGATCAACAATTGTCGCAAGGCACGGCGTTGGTCATGGTGGTGCCGAACGTTTTGATTGGATTTTGGCGTTACCGCCAGCGCAATAGCCTGGATTTGCGGGCGGCAAGCATGCTTGGTGGTTCAGCCGTTTTAGTGACGTATGCGACTGCATGGTACGCCACCGTGATTGCCGCTAATACGTTGCATTTTGCATTTGCGGTGTTTATGGAAGTGTTGGGTTGCTATTTGTTATGGAATTTGTTGCGTAAAAAATCGTTGGCCCGTACGAAAAAGGTCTTGGGTTTGAATTATTTACCCGTGGTCGGTGTTGTCGGCGGAGCGGTCTCCGGATTTTTTGGCGTAGGCGGCGGTGTCGTTGCTCCGCCTGCACTGGTGGCCTTTTTCGGTACGACGCAAACCGCGGCTCAGGGAATGGCCCTCGCCCTGGTGTCGCCTGGCGCGGTGGTGGCTTTATGCACGTTTGCCTACGCCAGTCATGTCAACTGGATTGTGGGAATTCCGCTGGCTATTGGCGGGATAGTGAGTGTGTCATCCGGCGTGGCGCTGGCGCATCAGTTGCCTGAACGTCGCTTGAGATTGTGCTTCAGCCTGGCTTTGATTGTGTTGGCTGGACGGTTAATGTTGCGTGGTTGATAGTGATTGCCGTTGGCGCTATCGGACGGCTCACGCAATGCTTGCCGACCTTTCAAAGTTGGAATATCGTATAAAAACGTTGTTTTAGCGAGGTTTTTCTCATTTAACCGATGTAATTAGCTTCTCGATCGACTTGATTGATGGTGAAGCAGAATCCTGTGGGGAGCCGATATGGTGGATACACTTTCGACTGCCGCGATGGCAGCAGGCCTTTCCTGGGCCAGCGGCATTCGCCTGTATATGGCGTTATTCGTCGCCGGACTATTCGGACGCTTGGGTTGGATCACCCTTCCGCACACGCTTGAAGTATTGCAGTCTCCCTGGATTTTGGGTATTACCGGCTTGTTGATGCTGGTCGAATTTTTAGCCGATAAAATACCGGGTCTCGATTCAATCTGGGATGCGGTCCAGACGTTTATCCGCATTCCTGCCGGTGCTGTATTAAGCGCCGCCGCGATGGGACATATGGACCCTGCAGTGACGACGGCTGCCGCGCTGGTCGGTGGCACTTTTGCCGCCAGTGCCCATGCTACCAAGGCGGGTAGTCGCGCCATGATCAATACTTCACCAGAACCATTAAGTAATTGGGCGGCCTCATTTTCCGAAGATGTCACCGTATTGGGCGCTTTATGGGCAGCGTTTTACCACCCTTGGGTCCTATTCGGATTTTTGCTGGTATTCTTTATTTTTGCAATCTGGTTGTTGCCCAAGTTGTGGCGTAGTCTGCGCTGGGTTTTTCAAAGGCTTAGTACATGATTTTGCAGTCTCTGCGCATGACCCAACGCGATTGGCGGGCGGGTGAGTTACGATTCTTGTTGGTGGCGTTAATTGTGGCGGTGGCGGCATTGTCTTCGGTCGGATTTTTTGTTGATCGGATGCGCGCGGGATTAGCGCGTGATGCCCACCAATTGTTGGGTGCCGACTTATTGATCGGAGCTGACCAACCGGTCAACCCGAATTGGCGCGCCGAGGCACAGCGGCGTGGATTGACCATTGCCGACACCGTAGTATTCCCTAGCATGGCATTATCAGGCGAGGGCGATGATTCCAAATCTCAGTTAGCCTCGTTAAAAGCCGTCTCCGCCGCCTATCCTTTGCGTGGCAATTTAAGTATTACCGATAAGCCAGGAACGCCAGACACCATCACCCGCGCCGTTCCCGCTGCCGGTACGGTCTGGGTTGATCCGAATATCCTGACCGCATTAAACATCAGCGTCGGCGCACCGCTTAAGCTCGGTGATCGCACCTTCACGATTGCACACATTCTCTCGGTCGAGCCGGATCGCGGTAGTGGCTTTGTCAACTTTTCGCCGCGCGTGATGCTGTCACTCGCTGATCTGGCATCGACGCATTTAGTGCAAGACGGTTCTCGCGTTACTTACCGTTTATTATTGGCCGGCGCGGCCCCGCAAGTTCAGGCATTTCAGGGGTGGGTAGAAGCTGAGATTGCGCGGGATAACGTTAAGGGCGTGCGCATAGAGTCGTTAGAGACCGGACGCCCCGAAATGCGCGCTACGCTGGATCGGGCGCAGCAGTTTTTATCGTTGGTGGGTCTGTTGTCAGCGATGTTGGCCGCTGTGGCTGTAGCGATGGCAGCGCGGCGCTTCATGTTACGTCATCTTGATGCGTGTGCGATGTTGCGTTGTCTCGGCTTGACCCAAAATCAGGTCACACAGCTATATCTATACGAATTCTTAATGATTGGCCTGATTGGAAGTGTACTCGGTGCCTTAGTCGGATTTGGCGCACATTTTGTGTTGCTTGAGACACTTGGTAAGTTCGTCGCCCATGATTTGCCACCTCCGAGTGTTATCCCTGGCTTGCAGGGAATTGTGACCGGATTGCTATTATTAGTTGGATTTGCCCTGCCACCGATCTTGCAGCTGCGCAACGTGCCACATAATCGGGTCATACGACGCGAGCAAGATGCACCGCAGGTGGCGGTCGTGGCAACCTATGGTTTGGGAACGTTCACCTTTATCGGCTTGTTGCTCTGGCAAGCTGGTGACGTTAAGTTGGGTTTGCTGACGGCGCTTGGATTTTTGGGTTGTTTTGCGATGTTTGGGCTGATCTCGTGGTTAGCACTGAAGTCGTTGCGGACCGTGCGCGGCGCTTTCAAACATCCAAGTTGGCGCTTTGCCCTGACCGGATTGCAACGCCGACCAGGAGCCACAATTGTGCAGATTGTCGCGTTGGCGCTTGGTTTGATGGCGTTACTATTGCTAACGGTGATCCGCGGTGACCTTATCGGCGCATGGCGGCAATCGACGCCTGCCGATGCGCCAAACCGGTTTGTGATTAATATTCAGCCCGACCAACTTGCCGATATCAATCGACGACTTGTTGCAGCTGGTATTACGCAACCGAACCTCTATCCGATGATTCGTGGTCGCTTGACTGAAATTAATGGCAATGTTATCAAGCCGGAAACGTATCAGGAAGACCGTGCTAAACGATTGGTAGAGCGCGAATTCAATTTGTCGACCATGGTGGCTGTGCCACTGAAAAATGAGATAGTCGCCGGTAATTGGTATAAAGACGATCAGCCGGAAGCCTCGGTTGAAGAAGGGCTGGCAAAAACGTTGAACCTGAAGTTAGGTGACAAACTCACATTTGATATCGCTGGTCAGACCGTCAGTGCACCGATTACCAGCTTGCGTAAGTTGGAATGGGGCTCGATGCAGGTCAATTTCTTTGTCATTTTAAATCCGAAGGCCATGGTGAATACACCGCAAACCTGGATTACGGCGTTCCGCTTACCGCCTGCGCACAGCAATCTTGGTAACCAGTTGACGCGTGACTTCCCGAATCTGACCATTGTTGATATTGGCAGTATTATTCAGCAATTGCAGGACGTGGTCGATCAGGTCGTGGCGGCGGTTGAATTTTTGTTCCTGTTTACGTTGGCGTCCGGTGGCTTGGTCTTGTATGCAGCGTTGTTGAGTTCGCAAGGGGAGCGCACGCGGGAGGCGGGTTTATTGCGGGCTTTGGGCGCTACGCGCACGCAGTTGTCGCATGCGCAGTGGATTGAATTTGCATTGATTGGCAGTTTGGCGGGATTTTTGGCGGCAACCGGCGCGGCGGCCACAGGATGGGCGTTAGCGCATTATGTGTTTAGTTTTACCTGGGCGTTTAGTCCGTTGATTTGGGTTGCCGGGATGGTGATTGGGGCGGTTTGTACGTTTGTGGGTGGGTGGATTGGGTTGAGAGGGGTTTTGTCTCGGCCACCTTTGGAGACTTTGCGAGAGGCATGAATTTAGGGGGTGTTTGCGTTATCATTCCGATCTATGACTATTGATAAAAATTCTTCTGTTGAACTGACGCCCCCTTCTACCTTTGAATTGATTGGTGGCGCTGAGCGTTTGCGTGAATTGGTTGATCGCTTTTATGATTTGA
Organism: Glaciimonas sp. Gout2; assembly: GCF_035018905.1. Taxonomy (NCBI): domain Bacteria; kingdom Pseudomonadati; phylum Pseudomonadota; class Betaproteobacteria; order Burkholderiales; family Oxalobacteraceae; genus Glaciimonas; species Glaciimonas sp. Gout2. The sequence goes on from NZ_JASJXA010000012.1 coordinate 54,918, forward strand.
TGGATCTGGAGCCTGCATTTTCTGGTGTGCGGATTTTGCATCCCACTTCGCTGGATGGGTCGCGGGACAAATTCTATTGGTTCTTGTCGGGTTGGAGTGGTGGCCCGGACTTGTTTGTTGAGCGATTTGGTCATCCGCGCTTGCGCGCACGGCACTTGCCGTATGCGATTTCGACGCCGGAGCGGGATCAATGGCTGCGGTGTATGGCGCTGGCGATGCAGGATGTCGGGTTAGAGGAACAATTGCAGGAGCGTTTGATGAGTTCTTTCTTTGATACCGCTGACTGGATGCGTAATAAGCCCGATAACGTGGATACGCAAGCGTAGTTTATCAGACGTGGATTTTTTTACTGGGTTGCGGATGCAGCCCCTTTTTTTTGAACTGACATCATGACGTTATCTGAATTATTTGTTTTGCTCATTATTGCCGCGATCATCATAGCGCTTCAGGTTGTGTCGATCTGGCGGTCCGGTCACTCTGGAAAAGGTGATGCGCAGCAGGCGCAATTGACGCAAATCAAAGACGATTTGTTGCGTAGTCAACAAGATATCGGTGATCGTAATGAGCGAGAGCTTCGCGATCAGGTGCAAGGTAGTGCCCAGAGTACGCGTCAGGAAATCGGTGCGAGTTTTGGGCAATTGCAACAGACCGTATTAGCCCAAATGACCAGTGTGGCGACATTGCAGAATAGTCAGATCGATGCGTTTGCCCAACAATTGGTGCGACTCAATGAGACCAATGCACAGCAACTCGACAGCATGCGCCTGGCCATGAATCAACAGGCGCAGACCAGTCGTGAAGAGCAGGCACTTTCTCTGCAACGTTTTGGCGATACACTTAATCAGACCCTGGCCACGCTGACTGAGTCGAACGCGCAGCGGATGACAGAAATTCGTACCACGCTGGAAGCAAAAATTAAGGATCTGCAAAATGATAATGGTCTGCGCCTTGAAGAGATGCGCAAGACCGTGGATGAAAAACTGCACGCAACGTTAGAAAAACGTTTGGGTGAGTCCTTCCAGATTGTCTCGGACCGGCTGGAAAAAGTGCATCAAGGTTTGGGTGAGATGCAGCAACTGGCAATTGGCGTCGGCGACTTGAAACGCGTTCTTACCAACGTTAAAACGCGTGGTACTTGGGGCGAAGTGCAGCTGGAAATGTTGTTGGAGCAAGTTTTGACGCCCGAACAATATGCTAAAAATGTGGAGACGGTTCCCGGTAGTGGCGAGCGTGTTGAGTTTGCGATTAAGTTGCCAGGCCATGATGACGGTAATACGCCGGTGTGGATGCCGATTGATGCAAAGTTTCCTAAAGAGCAGTATGAAAGATTGTCCGAGGCCGCTGATCGCGCAGATGCCGATGGCGTTGCCTTGGCAGGCCGTGAGTTGGAGCGTGCCGTGCGGGGCGAGGCGAAAACCATCGCGGAAAAATATTTATCACCACCGCTTACTACCGATTTTGCGATTCTCTTTTTGCCTACTGAAGGTCTGTACTCAGAAGTGATGCGGCGTCCAGGTTTGGCCGATGACTTGCAACGACTCCATCGCATCAGCATCGCTGGCCCATCGACCTTGTCGGCATTATTAAACAGCCTACAAATGGGTTTCAGAACCTTAGCGCTTGAGAAACGCTCTTCCGAAGTCTGGCAAGTCCTGGGCGCAGTGAAGACCGAGTTCACCAAGTTTGGTGACGTGTTGGCAGCGACCAAGTTGGCTCTTGAGCGGGCAGCAAAAAACATCGATCAGGCCGAGGTTCGTAGTCGGCAGATGGCGCGTAAATTGAAGTCGGTTGAGGCGCTACCTAGCGAGGCAGCGCAATTGGTGCTGGGGAAGGAGCCAGAACAATTACAAGACGAAGAAAGTTGATTTTATCAATTGTTGACGAGATATAAGACTGTCGGAAGCACCGATACCTCTATCGGTACGCTACCTGGGTTATCCGCTTAACCACGTAATGCGACCGCTCAGGCAAGCTCTAAAAATCTTAGCCAGCGGGCTTGAGAATACGAATTTGTACGACGGTGCGGTGCATCGGCAATGCGAAATTGATTCGGGCAGGCACCGTCTGGAAGTCGCTTTAAATCAGGCCATTAAATAGAATGACCTCAACCTGATCGCCGATGGCGACGTCCCTTTGATCGTGTGCTAAAACGATCATGCAATCGGCTTCAGTCATCGAACGCAGGATCCCAGAACCCTGCGCACCAGTTGGCCGCACCGACCATCCGCCACTTTCGTGACGGATCAATATGCCGCGCTGATATTCGGTGCGTCCCGGTTTTTTTCGAATGATCGATGCGGACGTTACCTGCATAAGAGGAAGCGGTGCTGGTTGTGCTCCCATCATGTGCAAAAGCGCATCACGCGCAAAAAAATAAAACGACACCATGACGGCTACCGGATTGCCAGGAAGTCCAAAAAAGACGGCCGGTTTGTTGGAGCTGTTAATTGTACCGAATGCGAGGGGGCGACCTGGGCGCATCCCGAGTTTCCAGAACGCTACCTCGCCTAACTGCGCCATCATCTGTCGTGTATGGTCAGCGTCACCGACAGACACACCGCCGGAAGTGATAATGGCGTCTGCATTTTCTGCCGCACTTTTGAACGCGATTTCTAATGCTGCGGGATCGTCGGCAACCACGCCGAGATCGATGATGTCGCAACCTAGTCGGCGTAACATGCCATATAGTGTGTAGCGATTGGAGTCATAAACGCAGCCGGGATCAAGCGCCTCTCCAACTGAACGTAATTCATCGCCGGTGGAGAAAAAAGCCACACGCAAGCGTCGTTGGACTGGTACTTCGGCGATGCCTAATGAGGCCAGCAAGCCGAGATCGGCAGGGCGCAGAATCCGTCCTTTCTTTAATGCCGCGGCACCTGCTTGCAAATCCTCGCCAGCCAGACGACGGTTAGCGCCTGCTCTGACTGCGCCCGCAGCGATCGTGATGAAAGGCTTGGAGCGGGGTAATTGTGACGAGCCGTTCGCATCATTTGATTCTGTGACGTCGCCGTTGAATGCGCTGACGAATTCTTGTGGAATGACGGTATCAAGGCCGTCGGGCATTGGCGCACCCGTCATGATTCGTATTGCTTGTCCCGGTGCAACGGGACCTTGATGCGCGCGTCCTGCATGGGATGTACCGATGACGCTGAGCAGCGTGTCACCGTCGGCGCATAAGCTCTCGCTATGAAAAGCATATCCATCCATTGCCGAGTTATCGTATGCAGGAACGTTGATCGGCGAAATAATATCGATTGCTAACACGCGATCAAGTGCGGTGCGGATGGCAACCTTTTCTATCGCATGAATCGGCGTAATGCAGTCCCGGATAATCGCTTGGGCGTGACTTACTGGCAGCGCGTCGGAATCGTAATCGGAGACGCAACTGATTGCTGCGCTTAACAACGACCGTGAGGATCGCGATGGCAGCGATGGCGAAGGATAGGATTGCTTAGTCATTGGTGGTTGTCTGCTTCACGTAATTCATTGGGCGTATTGATATTGCGAAATGGCGTGGCATCTTGAAACAGGACTTCAGTGTAATGCAAGCGCCGATACCAGATTTCAATTTTGCGCCCACCTTCGTCTATGAACGCCGTCAGATCTATAAGTACTGTCGTTTTCATCAACATGAAAACCGGTTGTGTCTGGATCTTTGAGTTAATGCCGGAGGTCGCTGCGACAGCAATATCTGCCGCGGTATTTTCCAACGCCTTCGCCAATTCAGACACTACATTGTCTGGTAAAAACGGGGAGTCACATGGAGCCGTGACTAAATAAGGTGTCTGACAGTTTTTTAATCCTGCCTGAATACCTGCAAGCGGGCCAGCAAAGTCATTGTTTGCATCGGGCCAGACCGGCACGCCAAAGGTAGCGTATGCGCTTAGATTGCGATTGGCACTGATCATGAGCGAGCCTACTTGAGGCGCTAACGTTGCTATGACGTGCGCGACCATTGGGACGTCGCTTACTGTCTGTAAGCCTTTATCAACACCGCCCATCCGGCTGCCGCGACCGCCAGCAAGGATTAAACCTGTTATTTGAATAATATGCATAAGATGGTGGCGTGGATGGCGTTGTTGATGGACAGTTTGCAGCTTAAATCAGGACGATGAAGAAAAACTGGATACGACGAAAGTATCCTGAGATTAGCGCATCAAAACTTATCCTCCGATATACGACATTTCTACTTTTTTTCTTGCCGGGGTCAAGCCATTGGTATTAAGCGTTCGCAGCTCGGAATAACGATCATCTCGTACCCGCCAGATCTGGCCGATAACTGTCGCGATTTCTGCATCACTGCAATTGCCGCCATTGCCACGCAAAAGGGCGCGTAAATCGTGTCCTTCACTGGCAAATAAACAGGTATATAACTTTCCCTCGGTTGAGAGCCGAGCGCGACTGCAATCGCTGCAAAACGCCTGCGTGACGCTGGAAATCAGGCCGATCTCGCCACCATCATCATAGCGCCAACGCTGCGCAGTTTCGCCAGTGTAGTTAGCCGCTAACGGCGATATTGGAAATACACTTTGGATTCGTTTTACGACCTCTGAGGAAGAAACCACTTCATCCATTTTCCATCCATTCGACGCGCCGACATCCATGTATTCGATAAAACGTAAAATAAATGGTGAGGTCTTGAAGTAACGCGCCATCGGCACTATTTCGTGATCGTTGACACCGCGCTTAACGACCATGTTGACTTTAATCGGGCCAAGTCCTACTTGATGGGCGACATCCAGTCCGTGCAATACATCGGCGACAGGAAAGTCGGCATCATTCATTTGCTTAAAAATCTTTTCGTCTATCGCATCCAACGAGACGGTAACGCGATTTAATCCAGCATCCTTGAGCGATTGTGCTTTTTTTGCCAGTAAAGAACCATTGGTGGTTAATGTCAGATCGATATCCTCGCCGTCCGGTGTCCTCAATGCACTGAGTTGTTCTATTAACTTTTCGATATTTTTACGCAAAAGCGGCTCGCCACCGGTCAAGCGAATTTTCTTGACACCGTGCGCCACGAAGAGTTTTGCCAAGCGCGTGATTTCTTCAAACGACAGCAAAGCGTTGTGTGGTAAGAATGCGTAATTTTTATCGAAGACTTCCCGCGGCATGCAATAGACACACCGGAAATTGCAGCGATCCGTTACTGAAATCCGCAAATCGTGCAACGGTCGGCCTGATGCATCGGTGATAACTCCCGTTGGTGCCTCAAGAATAGTCGGGACGATGGGGCCGAGTAAGCGGTGATCAATCAGTGGAATGACTTTTTTAGTCATATTGTCTATATGCAAATTATCTCAAAATATCTTAGCGCGTTAAGATCTTGTTGTTGATCGGCTGCCTTGTTCGCTCTGACTTAGCCTTTAGGGTAACAGCTTGGAAATCTATATTTACTCACGCGAGTAAAGATTCGGCGGCGTTATGGTCCTATGATGACAGGATGGCTGGTCGGCGCAATAGAGCTTGTCACAAATTCTAAAAGTAATGAATTTTATGATCTTGGCAATACGATACAGAAGATACCACGGCGGCAGAATTTTGGTATTTTGGACCAAATTTTGGACGTTAAAAAAGAGAGTTTAAAAACTCCCTTTTTATCCATCACAGTCTGGATTTAACTAGTTCGGCCAGTTAAGGAGGGCGTTGGTTTAGCCGCACTCCTCAACTATGGTTTTTCGCTATCCAGTTGCGAATGTGTTATTGCCGATTCAGTTCAGTTTCGATCTGAACCAGTGGCTCATCGACCAACACCGGTTGTGGCTTACGCTCACGTGGTGCACGTGGTGCAACGACAATTTTCGCCGCCGCCTCTTGCGCTGCGCGCAGTTTCGCTGGATCGGTTCCTGCTAGCGTCAGGCCAGCAGATTCCAATGCATTTTGCAGTTCATCAACCGAAGAAGAAATCGGCGAGGACGCGATTGGCGCTACCGCCGCTGTTATCTCCGCCACTGTTACTTCTACTGGCGCAACAAATGGTGTCGTAACGACTTCATGCTCAACCTTGCTAACAACTTCATTAGCAATTGAAGGAGTTGCTGGAATGAGCGCGTTGACATCTGCTATATGCGTTTCTTTGGCTATCTCGGTCAGAGGCGCATTGGCAGAGGAGAGCGTAGCCTGTGTTGTTACTTCAGCAGCATAAACTGTCGCTGCAGTGGTGACGACCGGCGCTGGCATAACTTCTGGTAATACGACTGCTGGTACCACCGGAGCTGCTGGCGTTGTTTCCAAAGCAGCTGGCTCTTTAACAGCCTCAGATGCTACAACGTCAGAAACAACGTGCTGAGGCGCAATTGGGGCAGCGATAGCGGCGGACAATGTGGTTGGAACGATGGATGCTACCGCTTCAACCGGAGCAACTACCGGAGCAACTACTAGTGCTGCCGGAGCAACGACGTCGTGTGTTTCTTTAATTGCATTTTCCAGAATTGCGGGAGCAGTTGTCACGGCCACTGGTACTGGTGCCATGATTTCCGGTGCAGTTGCCTGGATTGGCGCGATTGCATGAGCGGTATCGGCAGCAATAACCATACCAATCGGAGTTGTCGCATGGCTGACAGGAGCAGTTTCTGGGTCATAGGCAAACTCAGATCCCGCATCCACGAAGTTTTCGTTACCTTCAGCACCTGTTTCAGTGCTATCGCGATCACGACGGTTACGATTACGACCGCCACGACGACGACGACGACGTGGTTCTTCACCTTCACCGGCTTCGCCATCTGTACGAGGAGCGGCCGCATCCAATGATTCAGCGTCAATGGCTTTCTCTGTTGCGATGCCGACTGCTACCAAAGGTGCTTCGACAGCCGGAGTATGAAGAAGCGTTTCATCTTTCTTTACTTCGCTTACGACCTCTTTACGCTCTTCGCGTGGTGGACGTGGTGTCCGTTCGCCGCGTTGACGGCCTTCGCTTGGCTCGCGAGGCTCGCGTGCTTCGCGCGCTTCTTTTGGCTCACGTGGCTCTCTTGGTGGACGTGGTTGACGTTGTTGCGTTTTGGTTTCCGAGTTAGCCGCAACGACGACATCTGCTACGACAGTTTTCTTAGTGCTGTTAGCATTTTCTTCACGGGCTTCGACTGGTGCGCCTTCTTCGTCACGGTCGCGATTACGACCGCCACGATTGCGGCCACGCTGGCCACGACCATTGCGGTCATTGCCACGTTCGCGGGTAGGTTTTGCTGCGGCAACAGTTGGGGTAACGGCGATTTCAGTCGATGCTGGTTTTTTGAAGAAGAATGCCATGATCTTGGCAATCAACCCTTCACCAGTCGCTGCTACTGAGGCTGCAACAGGGGCGACAGCTATTGGCTTACGCTCGACGATAGGTGCTGGTTGGTCTGGAGTAATGCCCTTGACCACGGCTTCCTGACGCGGTTTGCCTTCTTCTTTTTGGCGTTTGCTATAACCGATGTCGGTATCAGCTTGCTCTGCCATTGCGTAACTGGCTTGTGTTTCTTCAAGGCGTGGATCGTCGTGCTTCAGACGCTCCAGTTTGTAGTGCGGCGTTTCCAGATGCTTGTTTGGGATCAGGATAACGGCCACGCGATGACGGGTTTCGATCTTCAGTATCTCACCACGCTTTTCGTTCAGCAGAAACCCAGCAACATCTACCGGTGCCTGGACGTGAATAGCAGCAGAGTTTTCCTTCATTGCTTCTTCCTGAATGATGCGCAGGACTTGCAAAGCAGAGGATTCGATATCGCGGATGTGGCCAGTGCCGTTACAGCGCGGGCAGGTTACGTGGCTACCTTCCGACAGCGAAGGACGTAGACGCTGACGTGACAACTCCATCAGACCGAAGCGAGAAATCTTGCCCATTTGAACACGAGCGCGATCATAGCGCAGTGCGTCTTTAAGGCGTGTTTCGACTTCGCGCTGGTTCTTCGCATTCTCCATGTCGATGAAGTCGATGACGATCAGACCGCCCAGATCGCGCAAACGTAATTGGCGAGCGACTTCTTCAGCGGCTTCGCAATTGGTGTTAAATGCGGTGGTTTCGATATCGCTGCCGCGGGTTGCGCGGGCCGAGTTGACGTCGACTGATACGAGTGCTTCGGTATGATCGATCACAATCGCGCCGCCTGATGGCAGCGGAACGGTGCGCGAATACGCGGTTTCGATTTGGTGTTCGATCTGGAATCGGGAAAATAACGGCACGTCGTCGTGATAACGTTTGACCCGATGAACCATATCCGGCATCACGTGCGCCATGAACTGTTGCGCTTGCTCGTGAATTTCGTCGGTATCGATCAGAATTTCGCCGATATCAGGCTGGAAGTAATCGCGAATAGCCCGGATGACCAGCGATGATTCCTGATAAATCAGGAATGCGCCATTACCTTGCGTACCAGCACCTTCGATAGCGCGCCATAGTTGCATCAGGTAATTCAAATCCCATTGCAGTTCGTCAACATTACGACCAATGCCAGCAGTGCGGGCAATGACGGACATGCCAGAAGGCAGGTCCAATTTGTCCATCGTTTCCCGCAACTCCTGGCGATCTTCACCTTCGACACGACGGGAAACACCACCACCGCGTGGATTATTAGGCATCAATACCAGATAGCGACCAGCCAATGATACGAAAGAGGTAAGGGCAGCGCCTTTATTGCCGCGCTCTTCCTTTTCGACCTGAACCATGATTTCCTGGCCTTCACGCAACGCTTCTTTAATAGAGGCGCTACGAACATCAACGCCTTCTTTAAAATAGGTGCGGGCAACTTCTTTAAATGGCAAGAAGCCGTGGCGTTCTTCGCCGTAATTGACGAAGCAAGCTTCTAGCGACGGTTCGATACGGGTAATCACACCTTTGTAAATATTGGACTTGCGTTGTTCGCGTCCGGTGGTTTCGATATCGATATCGATGAGCTTTTGCCCGTCAACAATCGCTACGCGCAATTCTTCTTGCTGCGTAGCATTAAACAACATGCGTTTCATTTTTTCACTCCGTGGCCCTGGGGCCATTTTTAATGCCACCTAATCATGCAATTAAGCAATGATTCCAGCAGCAGAATACAGGGATGTACGCGAGGAAGGAGTGTTTGGGGGGAGGGAATTGCCTTAGTGTGTCCGCGCAACGATGGCGAGGCACAACGGGGCGCGAATGCAATATCGCCGCTTGCTGAGCGTAACCAGCGTGCATCGAATCAGGTCCTGCTTAGCGCAATTACGCATTGCGAGCATGAATTCTGGGGGCGAGCGTCTTGGTAAGTCAAAAAGTACATTGTTCAGCAAAAAACCGGCGTTACGTTTACTGCATTTACTAATGAGCTAGTCACATAACGTTTCAATAATCTGAATCGTGTGTCTTTCTCATCAGACTTATCCTATTCATCCAAACATACTGTCCAACATCCTTGCGCGTTATCCGATGACAACTACGGTGCGACCTTGACTCGCGCAGGGGTGATGCGTACACATTTTTCCATCAAATTTGCAAATTGGCGAGGCTGGTGGAGACGCCCCTGTGTAGAATGGTCTTTTTATTCTTACACCAACAGCGGTTTGTAACCACTGTGAAACAATTATATATTCAAAATGAAGGACTTAGCGAGATTTTCTGGCGTAAGGGCTGAGGGCCGCCGCGATGGCCGAACTCAGGGCAAGGCACAGGTGCGGACCCCAGCCGCTACCAAGTACAAAACTGTTCTTCAAAGCAAGATGATTGAGGCAGCCAAATTAACCAATTTAACTAAAGTAACGAAAGTAGCGGAAGTTGTCGCACCACCCGAAGTTGCTCCCCAAGTCCAGTTAATCACTATTTCTGACGAAGAAGCGGGCCAGCGGATTGATAATTTTTTATTACGTATTTGCAAGGGAGTGCCGAAAAGTCATATCTATCGCGTTTTGCGTTCGGGCGAGGTCCGGGTAAATAAAGGCCGCATAGATCAGACTTATCGATTGTTGGAAGGCGATATCCTGCGCGTACCACCCATTCGTATTGCAGAGCGAGCTGAAAAGACGGCACCGGGTGCGGAATTTAAAATTCTCTTGGAGGATAGTCATCTGCTTGTCATTGACAAGCCAGCGGGCGTTGCCGTGCATGGCGGGTCTGGAGTCAGTTACGGTGTGATTGAGCAACTGAGGGCTTCTCGTCCTGATGCCAAATTTCTCGAGCTGGTGCATCGTCTTGATCGTGATACCTCAGGCATTTTATTATTAGCAAAGAAACGTTCCGCTTTGACTAATTTGCATGAACAAATGCGTGATGGCGAAACCGACAAGCGTTATTTGGTTTTGGTGCATGGTGATTGGAAAAATGCGCGTCAGCATGTAAAGTTGCCTTTGCACAAGTATACTGCCGCCGATGGTGAGCGTCGGGTAAGGGTGCAAGAAGGAGGTCAGGCCTCGCATACGATATTTAGTCTGATCCGCAGATATGGCGACTTTGCATTGCTTGAGGCTGAGTTAAAAACGGGTCGCACTCACCAGATTCGGGTGCATCTTGCCTCGAGTGGTTTTGCGATCGCAGGTGATGATAAATACGGTGATTTTTCATTAAATCGTGCTTTGCAAAAGGCAGATGGCGAGCGAATTGCATTTAAACGCATGTTTTTGCATGCTTATCAGATTACTTTTACCCATCCGGAGAGTGGAAAGCCGGTCACGTTAAAGGCGCCACTACCGCCAGAATGTGAACGGTTTTTAAAAAGTTTGCCGCAAACAAGCTCGGCAGCAGAACCAGCGCAGGACGATTAAAATAGGAGTTTCAGGTCAGGATGTCTTCGCTAATCCTCACCTATGAACGCATTTTTTAAGAAATTACAAGGAGCTGGCAAGTTATTGTCAGAAATATGGCGCGGAAAAGTTTTGATTTAATTGTGTTTGATTGGGACGGTACGCTGATGGACAGCACCGCGACAATTGTGAAGTGTATTCAATCGGCGGCAAAAGATCTTGGTCTGGCGATTCCTGATCGGAAGGCCGCGTCGCATGTCATCGGACTTGGACTATCTGAGGCAATACGCATGGCAATCCCGGGTTTAGAGTCGCATCTATATCCACGTGTAGTGGAGAGATATCGCCACCACTATCTCGCGCAGGACGAGGATTTAATCTTATTTGATGGCGTTCGTGAAATGTTGGCGGATCTGTCGCAGCAAGGCTATTTTCTGGCTGTGGCGACTGGCAAGAGTCGTGTCGGGCTAAATCGTGCCCTGCACTCAAGCAATTTGCTGTCTGTATTTGATGCCACGCGTTGTGCCGATGAGACTTTTTCAAAGCCACATCCAGCGATGTTGCACGAACTGACGCGTGAACTTGGCCAAGACCTTAAGCGCACAGTCATGATTGGTGATACCACGCATGATTTACAAATGGCTATCAATGCTGGTGCCGCAGCGATTGCGGTTGATTATGGTGCGCATCCAGCCAGTGAACTAACGCCGTTGCATCCGGTCTTTACTGCTAGTTCAGCGATAGCGTTACATGCTTGGCTAAATGACAATGCGTGAAATGCAGTTATTTCAGCGTAATTCAACATGACATCTGGTTTGATACCAATCTGCTCTTCTTCTGATCTCGTTGAGCGTGGGATGGGTGTGCGCTTTGCCGTAAAAGTGAATGGTGAAGCGCTGACCGCTTTTGTGGTTCGTTATGAAAATAGCGTACATGGATATTTGAACCGTTGCGCGCACGTTCCGATAGAGTTGGACTGGAATGAAGGTGATTTTTTTGAATCCAGCGGCTTGTATCTTATGTGTGCCACGCATGGCGCAATTTACACGCCCGATAAGGGAAAGTGCGTTGGCGGCCCTTGTCGTGGGGCGAGTTTGCGCAAAGTGGCGGTAGAAGAAAATGATAATCAGGTATTCTGGCGCCCTGATGACTATGTTAATGCACCTGGAGTGTAGTGCGGCCAGGCGCGGCTTAATTTCCCCGGTGGACGAAAACCGGAATGCGTACTAACAATTGCAAAACCGATATTGAGAATATGGAAAATCCGAAAAAAGAAGGCTGGGAACGTGATTTACTGGAAAAGTTGGCGACCGCTTCGTTGCGCGAGCAGCGTGCGCGCCGTCGCTGGGGAATTTTCTTTAAGCTGGCGACTTTATGCTTGATTGGCTTTGGGGTTTGGTATGCGGCCCACTACGAGAGCGCTGATACGACCACGGTTGGTCGGCATACGGCGTTGGTTAAACTTAATGGTGTCATTGACGCAGACGGCAACGGATCTGCAAGCGTATTGATCCCGGCGCTTGATAATGCGTTTGCGGCGACTGATTCGGTCGGTGTGATATTGCGTATCAATAGTCCTGGCGGAAGTCCGGTTCAGGCGGGAATTATTAACGACGAAATTGGTCGCTTGCGTAAGGAATATCCGAAGAAGCCGTTATATGTCGTGGTGGACGAAATGTGCGCCTCCGGTGGTTATTATATCGCTGCCGCAGCCGATAAAATTTATGTCAACAAGGCGAGTATTGTCGGATCGATTGGGGTCTTGATGGATGGCTTTGGTTTTACCGGTCTGATGGAAAAACTGGGTATTGAGCGGCGGTTATTAACGGCTGGTGAAAATAAAGGATTTCTCGATCCATTTAGTCCGATGTCCGAAACTCAAAAGGGCTTTGCGAAAGAAATGCTCGGTGAAATTCATCAGCAATTTATCGACGTAGTTCGCAAAGGTCGCGGAACGCGCCTGAAAGAAACGCCGGAAACATTTTCTGGTTTATTTTGGACTGGCAGTAAGGCGATTGATATGGGATTGGCGGACGGCTACGGTACGGTCGAGAGTGTCTCACGCGATATCTTAAAGGCGGAAGACGTGGTTGATTACACCAAGAGCGAAGGGTTGCCTGAACGTGTATTGAAGAAATTTGGCGTGTCGGTTGGCGAGGGCGTTGTGGGGACGATGATGAGTTCGCAGAAACCGGTATTACGTTAATATTATATAAATTATTTAAGTTAATTTAATGTAAATAATTTCGTTAATTTTATGTAAATAATTATGTTGATAAAGGCGACTTGAAAATAAGTCGTCTTGCACTCTGATGATTTTGTCGTATAGTGAAGTCACATTCAGCAGAATTATTTGAGGAGGCGAATATAGAAACCACACTATCGTTAGCCATTCAACAGTAATCAACCGGTATTAAATTGACGGATCTGGAGCAATACACCCCTTGCACTAGAATGACGATTAAATGCTGGACACCACTGCATTAAATGCGGCCCCGAGAAGTTTTCGACTTCTCAAGAATACGTCTTTCGAGACATGCAAATTCGGCGACAGCGCAACACTGTCGCCGTTTTGCGTTTTGGGCGCTGCTCTGCTCCGCAAAATTGCTAGCTAAGGTTTATTTAGATTTGACGCTCGTGCGAGCGTATTGGCTTCACTTGATTGAGACTATCTAACGCGGATGCGCAATAGCTCACCAATCATCCGTATTTTTAGTTGATAGTTCTCGACTAATTTTTTCCTAGCTATTCTGCGAGTATCAAGAAAACCGTCGGTTTTTTATGAAAGTCTGGACCTTTGTTCGTGCCGAGTGCAGTCTTCCAGCGCGCGGCCGTTTGCGTTTTTATTGTCTCGGTCAATAGCGTAAGATCGGTTGCGACACAAATCAATGTATTCGGCTGGCATTGAGCGCTCAGGGCCTCCAGTAAGGCAGTATTGCGATACGGAGTTTCGATAAAAAGCTGGGTTTGATTTTCTTGACGGGAGCGCAGTTCCAACGCTTTGATGCGCTTGGTCCGCTGGTCAACATCAATTGGCAGGTAACCATTAAACGCAAAACTTTGTCCATTTAAACCACTACTCATTACTGCCAATAATAATGATGACGGACCAACCAACGGTCTGACCTGAATGCCATGCGCATGCGCCATTCGCACCAGATTAGCACCAGGGTCGGCGACTGCCGGGACGCCCGCTTCAGAAACCAGGCCAGCATCCTGACCGGCCAGTAATGGCGCCAACAGTGCCGGTAATGCGGTAACCGGTGTATTAACGTTAAGTTCGGCGATATTAATGGTTTGCAGCGATTGTGTCAGTGGATGCGAGGCGTTGATTAACTTCAAAAATGCACGCGCTGTTTTAGCGTTTTCGGCAATGAAATAACCTAGTTTCGCAGTGAGGCCCTGGACATCTTCCGGAATAACGGAAGCCAGAGGATTGCCATGCTCGACGTCGGTTTGCCCGAGGGTATTGGGAATCAAATACAGGATACCTGCCATGCTAACCTTTATTTCTATATGAGAATGATTATGTGAGAGTCACGATACGGGAAGATATGCGCGCCGTTTTAATTGGTGAAAAAGGACACGCCAGCGCGGCGTAACATGCCGGTTAGTGCAATGAGTGGCAAGCCCGTCAGCGCAGTTGGATCGCTGCTCTCGATTTTTTCAAGAATGGCGATCCCAAGTCCTTCATTTTTGGCACTTCCTGCGCAATCGTATGGTTGTTCAATATGCAAATAAGCATCCAGTTCTGCGTCTGGCAAATTACGGAAGGTGACAAAAGTCTGAATATTTTCCAGTTGCACTATGCTCTCGGATTTAATTGAGCGTCCGTCCAGCAGACATAGTGCTGTGTGAAACACAACTCGTCGACCACGCATTTTTTGCAGTTGAAGGAGGGCATTTTGATGCGTCCCCGGTTTCCCGATCTGCTCCCCGTCTAGCGTCGCAATTTGATCTGATGCAATAATCAGTGCTTCTGGCGCCATCAACGCCACCGCCAATGCTTTCTCTCTGGCAAGTCGCATGGCAGTTTCTTCTGGTGTCTCGCCCAAACGCGGGGTTTCGTCGATTTCTGGAGATATCACCTCGAACGGAATGTGCAAGCGGGAGAGCAATTCCTTGCGATATTTGGAGCTAGAGCCAAGAATAAGACGAGGTGAGATGTGGATATTTGATATAACGCCGGACCGCGTTGGCGCTGGAAGCTGTTGCGAAGAGGGCATAGGAACGAAGTTTGACGTTTTTTTGAATGAGTGCTCAACAAAAGCGCCGTAACACTTTGACGGATAAGGGGAAAGGCTGTTATTATCGCAGGTTTTCAGGGTTCCGCTTCGCCTATGAGTGCTTTTGTTATCGACGCGTTTGAGTTTTCCCGCCTGAAAGAACGTCGTGAAGGTGCAAGCCCGGTCTCTGATCTGGGGCGATTGGCAGAAGAACTGGCTGACCCTTCGGGGACGTTAAAATGGGTGCTGGCTGGTGGTTCAAACCATGTTGCGCATCCACAATTAACATTGACGGTGACCGGCTCACTACAAATAACGTGTCAACGCTGCTTGTCCCCTTTTGCGTTTGATGTCGACTCGGAATCTGTGTTGATTTTGGCAAAAGATGAGGCGAGCGCAGATGATATTGACGCTTTGCTCGACGATGACCAGATCGATGTCATTATCGGCTCCAAAGCACTCGATATTATTCAATTGGTAGAAGACGAGGCGCTGTTGGCCCTGCCACTGTCACCTAAGCATGCTGTTTGCCCCGATACGTCTGCACTCGAGGCGTTAAAGGCCGGTAAAAAAGATTCGCCATTTGCGATGTTAAAGAATTTGAAGTAGCAAGGTTGTAGGGGTTGTCGTTCCAGATTGCGGTAACGTTGTTGCGCTAAGTGTCGCGGTTGTGATGTTATGCAGTACCGAACGTGACGAAGTGTGGCATGAAGTGTAGCAATGAGTAAGGGATTCCGCGCCCAAAAGCGGCAGGAATTTCTGGATTTTCTATGTAGTAAATCCAGATATGTTAAAATTTTAGATCTTAGATTCAGGAGTTATCATGGCTGTTCAGCAAAATAAAAAGACCCCATCCAAGCGCGGCATGCACCGTGCCCACGATTTTTTGGTAGCGCCTCCTCTGGCGATTGAGCCAACTACAGGTGAAACACACCTGCGTCACCATATCAGCCCAAACGGTTTTTACCGTGGCCGTAAGGTATTGAAGACTAAGAACGACGAGTAATTTACTTGTTGTCTTAAGTAAAAAAAGCGGCATCATTGAGCTTCTCAATGATGCCGCTTTTCTTTTGTAAGTTAAAAATTGTGAGCGGTGATTTTGACGCTAGCCAAATCTGCCCCATAATGTTGGTTGGAAACGGCACTGAATCAAAATAATGACAATTAAAATCTCTATCGACTGTATGGGTGGCGATCATGGTCCATCTGTAACAGTGCCTGCAGCTATTGCATTTGCCAAACGCGAACCAGAGGCTGAATTAGTATTGGTCGGCCTCGAGGATCAAATTCGGGCCGAATTAAAAAAGCACAAAGCGCAGGAACACCCTCGTCTGTCAGTCGTGCACGCGGAGGAGGTGATAACGATGGATGATTCGGTTGAAACCGCGTTACGGCGTAAAAAGAAATCCTCCATGCGCGTGGCGCTTGAATTAGTGAAAGACGAGAAGGTACGTGCCTGCGTTTCAGCTGGAAATACCGGCGCGCTGATGGCAGTCTCGCGTTATTTGCTAAAAACTATCCCTGGCGTGGATCGGCCAGCAATTTGTACCATCCTTCCAAATCAAAAGGACGGGCCGACTTATATGCTTGATCTTGGCGCGAACGTTGACTGCGAGCCGCAGCATCTGCACCAATTTGCTCTCATGGGTTCAGCACTTGTCTCAGCCATGGAGGGCAAGGCTAAGCCTACGGTCGGTTTGCTCAATGTTGGCGAGGAAGATATCAAGGGCAACGAAATGGTCAAGCAAACCGCAGAATTGCTGCGGGCTGATCACGAAAAAGGTCTTATCAACTTCTATGGAAATGTTGAAGGTAACGATATTTTTGAGGGAACAACCGACATTGTGGTGTGTGACGGTTTCGTCGGCAACGTTACTCTTAAAGCCTCCGAGGGACTCGGAAGGCTGGTAAAAAGTGTGCTGACGACAGAATTTAAAAGCAGTATTCTTAATATGATCGGTGCTTTAATTGCGAAAAGTGCTATTAAAGCAATATCGCGCCGTCTCAATCCATCACGATACAATGGCGCAAGTTTGCTCGGTTTACGTGGGCTAGTGTTCAAGAGCCACGGTAGTGCTGACGTGTATGGCTACGAATGGGCCATTCAGCGTGCGTTCGATGCAGCCAAGCATGATGTGTTATCACGTATTACAACGACCATTGCAGCGTTGATGCCGCAGACAGAAGCAGCTTTGGTGCAGGTTGAAGTGCTTGCAAATGCTGCCACCAATATTGAGCCACCCCAACAGAAGACAGCATGACTATTTATAGCAAAATTGTGGGTACCGGTAGTTATTTACCACCCAAACGCCTTACTAATCAGGACCTCGCAGTGCAATTGGCCGAGAAAGGTATTGAAACCTCGGACGAATGGATATTTTCGCGTAGCGGGATATCGGCGCGGCACTACGCTGAGGCTGATGTGCAATCTAGTGATCTCGCCGTTGCTGCTTCAAAGCATGCGCTTGAAATGGCGGGGATGGAGCCAAACGACATTGATTTGATTATTGTCGCCACGTCGACTCCTGATCATTTTGGGAGTTTTCCGAGTACGGCTTGCGTGGTGCAGCAGAAACTGGGTATTACCACCGGTGGCGCTGCATTCGATGTGCAAGCGGTATGTAGTGGCTTTGTATACGGCGCTTCAATCGCTGATGCCTTCATCAAAGCCGGTACGCACAAGAACGTTCTGGTCATTGGAACGGAAGTCTTTTCCCGTATTTTGAATTTTGAAGATCGCACTACCTGCGTGTTATTTGGAGACGGCGCTGGCGCGGTTGTGATGACTGCTTCACAGGAACCAGGTGTTCTCGCTACCAAGCTGCATGCTGATGGCCGCTATGGGCATATCCTATGCGTTCCTGGCAACGTAAGTAGTGGGGCGGTTGATGGTAGTGCTTTCTTATATATGGATGGCCCGGCGGTGTTCAAGCTAGCGGTATCGGTACTGGAAAAAGTCGCTAAGGAAGCGTTGGAGATCGCTGGTATTTCAGCATCTGAAATCGACTGGCTGATTCCTCATCAGGCGAATATTCGCATCATGCAAAGTACCGCGCGCAAACTTGGTCTGCCACCAGAGCGGATGGTTGTCACCGTTGACCAGCATGGGAATACATCTGCCGCTTCAATCCCGTTAGCGCTTGATAAGGCTGTGCGTGATGGTCGCGTCAAAGCTGGACAGAATGTACTAATGGAAGCTGTTGGCGGTGGTTTTTCCTGGGGTGCTATTGTGGCAAGAATGTAAGTTGGTCGCTAGTCGGATCGGCTCCCAAGCGCGCAGTATGAAAAAATGCTTGATGGTCGCTTCTGAAATTTTTTGGCACACATTACCCAATACGCTGGCTTTTTTATTTTCCGTCTACCTCATTAATTTATAGCATTATAAAAAACGTATGATTAAATTTGCATTTGTTTTTCCTGGGCAGGGCTCGCAAGCGGTAGGTATGTTGAACGGCTTTTCGGATAATCAAGTTGTGCAGGACACTGTCGCTGAAGCTTCGGAGGCACTGCAGTTTGATCTCGCGAAGCTTATCGCCGATGGACCCAAAGAAGATTTAGATCTGACCACTAATACGCAACCTGTCATGCTCACAGCGGCCGTGGCGTTTTATCGGGCTTGGATAGCGGCGGGTGGAGGCGTCCCATCTATCGTTGCAGGGCATAGTTTAGGTGAGTATTCTGCGTTGGTCGCAGCCGGAGTGATCAACTTTAAAGATGCCGTGCCGCTGGTGCGTTTTCGCGCGATGGCAATGCAACAGGCAGTGCCGGTTGGGCAGGGCGGAATGGCTGCTATTTTAGGTTTATCGGACGATGACGTAAGGGCGGTTTGTGCAGAGGCTGCACAGGGTGAAGTAGTCGAGGCAGTTAACTTTAATGCGCCCGCACAAGTCGTGATAGCGGGCCACAAGGCAGCAGTTGAGCGAGCCTGCGAAGCAGCGAAGTTAAAAGGTGCCAAACGTGCCTTGTCATTACCAGTTTCAGCACCATTTCACTCTTCGCTTTTGGTTCCTGCATCAAATCGTTTGCGCGAATGCATGGAGAGTCTGGTTTTTGAGGCGCCGCAGATCATGTTAATAAATAATGTCGATGTCGCAACTGCTGTTGATGCCGCATCTATTAAAGATGCTTTGGTTCGTCAAGCTGCCAGTCCGGTACGTTGGGTAGAAACGATTCAAAAAATCGGTAATAGCGGCGTAACGCATGTTATCGAGTGCGGTCCTGGCAAGGTTCTTGCTAGCCTTACCAAGCGCATTAACGGTGAATTGGTGGGCGAATCGATTTTTGATCAGGCTTCATTGGATAAAGTTCTGGCATTGCTGAAGTAAGTGTTATAACAGCGCCAGCATTTGGCATGGCATTTATAATTAAAAAAGTATCTAATTAAGCTAGCTAATAAGTTATCTCAATAAACACTCTAAACAATCATAATTAAAATGCAAAATTCGGTTACACAAAATTTAGAAGGTCAAGTGGCGCTCGTTACTGGCGCTTCGCGCGGTATTGGCCGTGCAATTGCGCTTGAACTGGCGCGCCGGGGTGCAAAAGTTGTGGGTACCGCCACGTCAGAGGTCGGCGCTGCTGCTATCACGGCGTACCTTAATGAGGAGCAACTAGGCGGTGGACAAGGTGTAGTACTCAATGTTAATGATGCGTTAGCTTGTGCGGCAGTTGTCGAATTGGTGCAAAAACAATTCGGAACGCTCTCGATTTTGGTGAACAATGCCGGTATTACGCATGATCAGCTAGCTATGCGGATGAAAGATGAGGAGTGGGATGCTGTGATATCCACGAATCTGACCGCCGTAGCGCGTTTATCCCGTGCTGTATTGCGTGGAATGATGAAAGCCAAACATGGACGGATCATCAATATTACCTCTGTAGTCGGGTCAACCGGAAATCCAGGACAAATGAATTATGCGGCATCGAAGGCGGGTGTCTCTGGCATGAGCCGGGCTTTGGCGCGTGAGATAGGTAGTCGAAACATTACGGTCAATTGTGTAGCACCCGGTTTTATTGATACCGATATGACTAAATCTCTCAGTGAGCAGCAAACCGCTGCGCTCCTACAACAAATTCCTCTGGGAAGACTGGGTGCTGCAGAAGATATTGCAGCGGCGGTGGGTTTCCTTGCCTCACTTCAGGCTGGTTATATCACCGGTACGACCTTACACGTAAACGGTGGTATGTATTGTAATTGAGTAAATTGTCCTAATCTGTCTTTGGATTAAGATGTTTCGAGGCTTGGGCATTGTGTTCAGTCGAATATTTTTGGATGAAGTCCTGAGCTGTAAAGTGAAGTATGTCGTAAATAATTAAGGGCTTTTGGCAGGAGTTGGCTATTTATTAACCGCCGATGCTAAAAGTAAATTTTCTCAGCGCAAATCTGCTAAAATGCGCGCACTTTCTGTAACCTAATAACTGGAGGCATCACATGTCTGATATCGAACAACGTGTAAAGAAAATCGTCGCAGAACAACTTGGCGTCGCAGAAGCTGACATCAAAATTGAATCGTCATTTGTTGATGATCTTGGTGCAGACTCACTCGACACCGTAGAATTAGTGATGGCACTAGAAGATGAATTCGCCATGGAAATTCCAGACGAACAAGCTGAAAAAATTACTACTGTGCAACAGGCTATTGACTACGCCAAGGCGCATGTTAAAGCGGCCTAGTTCTGCTTTAAACGCATCCAGGAGAATCGTTTGACTCGCTCACGTGAACGTCGTGTTGTGATAACTGGCCTGGGTTGCATTTCACCGGTCGGCAATACTGTTGCCGATGCATGGAATGCAGTCATATCAGGAAAATCCGGTATCGCAGCCATCACCAAGTTTGATGCTTCTGCTTTTTCCACGCATTTTGCAGGAGAAGTAAAGGGCTTTAATGTCGAGGACTACATGCCCGCAAAAGATGCGCGGCATATGGACACCTTTATCCATTATGGGATGGCAGCAGGAATTCAGGCGATGCAAGACAGCGGCCTGGAAGTCACTGATGAAAATGCCGAACGTATCGGCGTCATCATTGGCTCTGGTATTGGCGGCTTGCCGCTGATTGAAGAGACTCATGTCGAGTTGACCAATCGCGGTCCACGCCGCATTAGTCCCTTCTTCATTCCAGCTTCGATCATTAATATGATTTCAGGCAACTTGTCGATCAAATACGGTCTGAAAGGACCAAATCTGGCGATAGTTACTGCTTGCACAACCGGCTTGCACTGTATCGGGCAGGCCGGACGTATGATTCAATACGGTGATGCTGACGTTATGATTGCCGGCGGTTCTGAGGCCAGCATTTCACCGTTAGGTTTGGGTGGTTTTGCTTCGGCAAGAGCGCTCTCATCGCGTAATGATGATCCTGAAACTGCATCCCGCCCTTGGGATAAGGACCGCGACGGATTCGTATTAGGTGAAGGTGCTGGTGTTCTTGTCCTTGAAGAGCGCGAGCATGCGATAGCCCGTGGTGCTAAAATTTATGCAGAACTGCTTGGTTTTGGCATGAGTGCTGATGCGTACCACATGACGGCACCCAACCTCGATGGACCTCGTCGTTGTGTCGGCTCGGCCCTTAAAGATGCAGGTATAAATGGCGATCAGGTGCAGTATTTGAACGCGCATGGTACATCGACGCCGCTAGGCGATCAGAATGAAACTAATGCGATCAAAGCTGTTTTTGGTGATCATGCGTACAAGTTAGTTGTCAACTCGACCAAGTCGATGACAGGTCACTTGTTAGGTGGCGCAGGCGGCCTGGAATCGGTATTTACGATTCTGGCATTGCATCATCAGGTCTCACCGCCGACTATCAATATTTTCAATCAAGATCCGGAATGTGATCTTGATTATTGCGCCAACACAGCGCGTGATATGAAAATTGATATTGCAGTAAAAAACTCGTTTGGTTTTGGCGGTACTAACGGGACGTTGGTTTTTGGTAAAGCCTAAGCAGCTCCGTATATACTCATTCAAACGTCAGGTGACGCTTGAATGAGTATATCAATGAACACTCTTCCATCCGGCGAGACGCCACTTAATCCTCGAATGTCGATTGCGGTTTCTGCGTTGGTGCTGCCATCCAGGCGCTTGTTCCTTTTGGTGTCTGCATTAGCAATCGCAGCCGCCTTGATTAGCATGTTAATCGGCTTAGGCTTCATCGGTCGTCTTTTGCCCGCAATTGGAATAATTCTTGGCGTTTTGGGTCTGCTGATCAGCGTTGGTGCTTGGTTTCGTTATCGAGGCACAACGCAACCACTGCGTATCATCATCTCTGGCGCTGGCCAGATAAGTATTGTGGAAATCTTACCTAATGCACCGATTGTCGACACGATTGAGGTACCAGTTGCCGCGCAATTGTTGAGTGGATCCACCCTTTGGGGGAATTTACTGCTATTGCGGCTTCAATTGCATAACGGGCGGACAAAGTCTGTCGTTATACTAGCTGACTGTGTACCTGAAAATGTTTTCAGGGCAATCTCTGTAGCATGTCGTTGGATCGCATCTCGTGGACATGCGAACGGTCAAAAGAAAGTAAGATATGAACAACCAAATGGTTGAACTTATTGTAGTGCACTTTGTCCATGCTTCGGTCATGCGCGTATGTTGCAAAAGCAAAAGGAATGGGCATTGACGACAGAACGCGAAATTGATCAACTGCTTGTTGAACGCGTGCAACGCGGCGACAAAAAAGCGTTCGAGCTATTGGTTATTAAATACCAACGTAAGCTAATGCGCCTTGTGTCGCGGCTCGTCCGTGATCAAGCAGAAGCTGAGGATGTTGTACAAGAAGCTTTTATTAAAGCTTATCGCGCACTCCCTCAGTTCAGAGGTGACTCTGCGTTTTATACTTGGTTATATAGAATTGGAATTAACACCGCCAAGAACTATTTGGTGACGCAAGGACGCAGAGCGCCTACATCAACGGAATCAAATTCGGAAGATGCAGAAACTTTTGACGATGGAGAGCAACTAAGGGATATAAACACTCCTGAGTCGTTGTTGGCAACCAAGCAAATAGCGCAAACAGTCAATGTCGCAATGGAGGCTTTGCCGGATGAACTTCGGACGGCAATAACATTGCGCGAAATTGAGGGGCTGAGTTATGACGAGATTGCGGAAGCAATGGGGTGTCCGATCGGTACAGTACGTAGCAGAATATTTAGAGCAAGAGAAGCTATCGCAGAAAAGTTGAGGCCGTTATTAGGTACGGCTATCGACAAACGTTGGTAAAAGCGAAATAGCGATTTTCGGGAACGAAGGGGTTGGCCAGGTTTTAACTAGGTGACTTATGAATACCAATGAAATACCCCAAGAGCAGATATCTGCCTTGGCTGATGGTGAATTATCTAATGCTTACGTGGATGTGGCATTGGCGGCATTGCGTCAAAATGAGGGGCGTGCAACGTGGGATGCTTACCATCAAATTGGCGATATATTGCGCTCTGACGACATGGCATTTTCATTGAGTTCAGACTTTACTTCGCGCATGCTTGAACGGCTGAATGCCGAGCCCGCAATGATCGCTGCACCACTGGCGGTCGTGCCGATTGCAGAGAGACACATTGCTATAGGCAGTGGGTCTGCTGCAATCGGCACGCGCTCGTTAAAACGTTTTGCTCTGCCCAGTATGGCAGCGGCTGCAGCGGTTGCTGCAGTTGCGTTTATTACGGTGCCGCACATGATGAATGTAAATAATCAGTCTACAAGTCCGGCGATGCTTTCTGCGGTGCAAATGACGTTGGCGTCAGCTTCTAACATTAATGTGGGTTATGGGTCTCAAACCGTGACATTACCAGCAGATTCTGAAGTACTACGCGATTCGCGTATTGATGAGTATTTGTCGGCGCACCAGCGTTTCTCTCCTTCACTTTACAATACTGCGCAATACGCTCGCTCAGCTACATTTGCCATTGATGCTGATAACTAATATGCGGCAGACTAAGTTTCTGCTTCGGTTTTTCATTATTTTGTCGACTTTATTTGCTCTTTCGGCGCGCGCGGAAGGAGTAACGACAGAAAAGCTTGCCGACAATCATGAAGCGCAGACTCTTTTGAAAAGAATTCAGTCTGCGGCACAAAAGCTTAATTACTCAGGCACGTTCGTATACCAACAAGGCAATCAAATGCGTACATCACGCATTACGCATATCTTGGAGGGGCGCAATGAGTTAGAAAAGTTAGAAGTGTTGGACGGCAAACCGCGCGAATATATTCGTCACAATGAGGACGTGACTTGTTACATGCCCGACACCAAGACGTTATCGATTGAGAAACGGGTTACGCAGGATGTATTTCCTGCGATCCTTGCTTCCATTCCCAGCGATTTGACCGATTATTACAATGTCAAACTTGGCGAATCAGGTCGGGTAGCGGGTCATGATTGTCAGGCGGTTCTGCTTGAACCCAAAGATAAAATGCGTTATGGCTATAAACTTTGGGCAGAAAAAAAGTCAGGTCTGCTGATGAGAGCCCAGACGTTAAATAATAAAAACGAGATCGTTGAACAGATCTCGTTCACCGAGATTTTCATCGGTAACATTTCACGTAACCGCATAAGATCAAGTTTTGGCAATACGAGTAGTTGGCATGTAGAGCATAGTGCGATGAGCCCCACAAATTTGAATGAATGGGCCGTTACCGGAATGCCGCCTGGTTTCAAGAAGGTGCGGGAATTAAAGCGTGTAGTAGTTGATGCGCCCGCGCAGAACTCAGGGGCAGCACCGGTTAGACGGGAAGTGTCGCAAATTGTTTTTTCTGATGGATTAGCTGCCATCTCGGTGTTTATTGAGCCGGGTAGTCAAAGTCGCACGGAAGGCTCGATGCAGCAAGGAGCTTTGAATATTGTAGGAAAACGTCAAGGTGACTTCTGGTTGACAATTGTCGGTGAAGTACCTGCCGTGGCAATTCGTCAGGTTGCCAATTCGATTGAACTCAAAAATAAATAAGACCTATACACTATGAAAATGGCTCGCACTGCTCATCATGTTTTTTCAGCACTTTTGTTAGGAGCGACTGTATCTTTTGTTGTTCCCGTCATATTCGACACGCTACCTTCTGCTGTCGCGGCTCCTATGGTCGGATTGCCCGACTTCACGGAAATCGTTGAAAAAGCAGGGCCGGCTGTCGTCAATATTCGTACTACCGAAAAAGCGAAAGCTGATGCGGCGGCTACCGGTCAGCCGAGTGATGATGAAATGCAGGAGTTTTTGCGACGATTCTTCGGCGTCCCACCAAACGGTGCTGGTAAGCCACAACCACTTGTTCCTAAGGGGCGTAAACCGAGTGCCAAGGCGCAGCAACCTGAAGAGGTGCCGCGCGGTGTTGGTTCAGGGTTCATTATTTCAGCAGACGGCTACATTATGACTAATGCCCACGTTGTTGATGGGGCCAGTGAAGTATATGTAAAGCTGACAGATAAGCGTGAATTTAAAGCTAAAGTGATTGGGGCGGATAGTCGCACTGATGTTGCGCTGCTGAAAATCGAAGGTACTAACCTGCCACGCCTGACTATGGGCGATTCCGATAAGATCAAGGCTGGCGAATGGGTTTTGGCGATAGGATCACCTTTCGATCTTGAAAATACGGTCACGTCTGGCATTATTTCTGCAAAAGCGCGTGATACTGGTGACTATTTGCCATTGATTCAAACCGATGTGGCCGTGAATCCTGGTAACTCGGGTGGACCTTTGATAAATATGCGTGGGGAAGTGGTTGGTATTAACTCCCAGATATATAGTCGCTCAGGTGGCTTTATGGGTATCTCTTTTGCTGTACCGATAGATGAGGCGATGCGGGTTTCCGATCAACTCAAAACGTCAGGAAAAGTTACCCGCGGTCGTATTGGTGTCCAGATTGGTGAGGTCACTAAAGAGGTGGCGGAATCATTGGGCTTACCGAAAGCGCAAGGAGCACAAGTTGAACGCGTTGAGTCTGATGGTCCAGCAGCCAAGGCGGGGGTTCAGGCAGGCGATATTATCTTGAAATTGAATGGTACGACGATTGAAAAAGCGAATGATCTCCCGCGCATTGTTGGCAACATCAAACCGGGTACGAAGGGCGTTTTGACTGTTTGGCGTAAAGGTGCAAGTCGTGATATAGCGTTGACGATTACGGAAATGAAAACGGATAAAGTTGAAAAGGCAGATGACGCGGCTGGTAGCGCTGATGCTGCAAAGCCGAGCCCGGTAGCCAATGCATTAGGATTGGTGGTGAGTGATTTGAGCGCCGACAAGAAGAAAGAAATGCAAGTTGATTATGGCGTATTGGTTGATTCAGTTGAAGGAAGCGCAGCCCGCGTTGGTCTACAGGTTGGCGATGTGATTCAGCGCTTGAACAATACGGACGTGAAGGATGCTAAGCAATTCAATGCTTTAGTTTCTAAATTGGAATCGAAAAAAATGGCTGTAGTGTTAGTTCGCCGTGGTGAGTCATCGCAGTTTGTGCCATTACGTCCAACTAATTAACACGTTTGGCTGGGTTGTAAGGCTGGATATTTGCTGCAGGCGAGAATAGTCCGTAAGGCGATGAAAGCTGCAGACTGTGAAGTTTGCAGCTTTTTTTATGTAATTTATTTTCTACTAACAAGATCGCTTTATTTGCGCATATCGCGGGTTAAGTGGCGAATGAGAATTTTTTTGGAAGTCGATGTCGATAATTACTTTCACTCTCTTGGGACGTTCTTATTGTCATTTATGTGACGATATGTTGCATGCATTATTAGCATTACCCGCGATGGCAGAACTGGTTAATATTTACGGGCAAGGCCTTGTCGAGCAAATTGATGTGGACGGTGCCCCGGAATTGGTTGCGCTCTACGACGAGTTAGTCCCTGTTCTTATCGGCAACAAAGAAGGGCAATCACCTGTGCAACTTTGCCATTATTTTTTGGATTCCGACAAGGTGAACACTTTTTTAAAGCAATGAATAACTGTTTCGCTGTGTAACCGTGTGAATAATTAACATTTCTTTAATGTCAGGATGCTTTAGAACCCAAGGTGCGCATCCCGGGTGATTTAAGACGCCGTTTTCATGATTTTATGGCTTGTCGCGGCGAAAGACCTGGATATTTTCGATAAGACGAAGTAGGACGTTTGGGGTTGATCTGGCCGTTAAATCTGTTCACCAGAATTCGCACAAGTCCGATTTGTCAGTTTTTTGCCACTAAAATCCGGTAAAATGGCGTCAATTGAATATCCTGCCATAAATGGTGCTCGCCTGGGCGACAACAGCCCGGATCAGAGCACCTTTTTTGTAATCGCATTGCCTCGACCAACATTAATGAACAACATTCGTAATTTTTCCATCATTGCTCACATTGACCACGGTAAATCTACTTTGGCGGATCGTATCATCCAATTTTGTGGAGGATTGTCAGATCGTGAAATGGGCGCGCAAGTACTTGATTCGATGGATATCGAGCGCGAACGCGGTATTACCATTAAAGCGCAAACGGCTGCCTTGTCATATAAGGCACTAGATGGGCAAATCTATAATTTGAACCTCATCGATACGCCAGGGCACGTCGACTTTAGTTATGAAGTAAGTCGTTCATTGTCTGCGTGCGAAGGCGCATTGTTGGTAGTCGATGCTTCACAAGGGGTCGAGGCACAGACCGTTGCTAATTGTTACACCGCGCTAGACCTGGGACTTGAAGTTGTGCCGGTTCTTAATAAAATCGATTTGCCGTCTGCCGATCCAGAGAACGCAAAAGCAGAAATCGAAGATGTTATCGGCATAGATGCCTCCGACGCAGTGCAGTGCTCGGCCAAAACTGGTTTAGGCGTGCGTGAAATTCTCGAAACCATTATTGTTAAGGTGCCCGCGCCAAAGGGTAATACGGATGCGCCTTTACAGGCTCTGATCGTAGACTCCTGGTTTGATAATTACGTTGGCGTAGTGATGTTAGTGCGCATTGTGAATGGGACCCTGCGTCCTAAAGACAAGATACAGCTGATGGCCGCCGGTTCGCAACATCTGACTGAAAGCATTGGTGTATTTACGCCGAAAATGCAAGTCCGCGAAACGTTGTCTGCAGGACAGGTTGGATACATCATTGCTGGTATTAAAGAACTAAAGGCGGCGAAGGTTGGCGACACAGTGACGCTGGCAAATAATCCGGCCACCGGAGCCTTACCCGGCTTTAAAGAGGTTCAGCCTCAGGTTTTTGCAGGTCTATTTCCGGTTGAATCTAATCAGTATGATGCTTTACGTGATTCACTGGAAAAACTGAAGCTGAATGACGCCGCTTTGCAATATGAGCCGGAAGTTTCACAAGCACTAGGATTTGGTTTTCGCTGTGGTTTCCTAGGCTTGCTTCACATGGAAATCGTCCAGGAGCGGCTCGAACGCGAATTCGATATGGATCTGATCACCACTGCGCCGACGGTGATTTATGAGGTTGTCCTGCGCGACGGTTCTATCTTGATGGTCGATAATCCATCAAAAATGCCAGAGCCGAGTAGAATCGAAGAGGTGCGTGAACCTATCGTAACGGTCAATTTATACATGCCGCAAGAGTACGTCGGGTCGGTTATTACCCTCTGTACTTTGAAGCGAGGTATGCAAAAAGACATGCACTATCACGGCAAGCAAGTGAAGCTGATCTACGAAATGCCGATGGCTGAAATTGTTTTGGACTTTTTTGATCGCCTAAAATCCACTTCGCGCGGTTATGCGTCAATGGATTATGAGTTCAAAGAATATCGTTCAGCCGATGTGGTCAAAGTCGACATGCTGATTAATAGTGAAAAAGTCGATGCTTTAGCGATTATTGTGCATCGCTCTAACAGTAATCATCGTGGGCGTGCAGTTGCTGCCAAGATGCGTGAACTGATTCCACGTCAAATGTTTGATGTCGCGATTCAGGCCGCAATTGGTGTGAATATTATTTCCCGTGAAAACGTCAAAGCGCTTCGTAAAAACGTGTTGGCAAAGTGTTACGGCGGCGACATTAGTCGTAAGCGCAAATTGCTAGAGAAGCAAAAGGCAGGTAAGAAACGCATGAAGCAGGTCGGTTCGGTGGAAATTCCACAAGAAGCGTTCCTCGCAATTTTACAAGTGGATGACAAATGACATTGCAATCAATTTTAGGAAATTTCGCGTTAATTCTGTTTGTGCTGATGGTGGTAACAGGAATTATCTGGTTCTTGGACCGATTTTATTTACGCGCGCAACGTCGCGCTAAAGCCGATGCGGCGCTGGCAGCATTTGATGCGCGGAATGTCAAATTACGTGCAGAAGGCATCAAATTAGAAAGTAGTGGTCGCGCCGAACTGGAAGCTAACCTATTGCGTCAGCCAACCTGGGTCGAATATTCCGGCAGTTTTTTCCCCGTCATTGCCATGGTATTTTTCTTGCGCTCCTTTCTTTATGAGCCGTTTAAAATTCCATCGAGTTCAATGGTCCCTACTTTGTTAGTGGGTGACTTGATTCTAGTGAATAAATTTACTTACGGTATTCGGCTACCCATCCTCAACAAAAAAATCATTGACGTAAGTACCCCTCAACGCGGTGATGTGATGGTGTTCAAATATCCGAAGGATTTGTCATTGGATTACATCAAACGCGTAGTTGGCGTTCCTGGTGATAAAATAGTGTATAAAAACAAGCGCTTAACCATTAATGGCACCGCGCTTACCTATACCGCATTACCAGACTATTTAAATGAAGATAGCTTAAATTATTCCAAGCAATTTGCAGAAAATCTGTCGAATGTTGATCATAAAATTGCCGTGGTGGAACAAGCCCCTCCGATCAATTTAAGTGGTGTTCAGGATTTTCCGTATAAAGAAAACTGTTCTTATAATCAAGATGGCTTCGCATGTACTGTTCCTTCTGGGCAGTATTTCATGATGGGCGATAATCGGGATAACAGCGAAGATAGTCGTTATTGGGGTTTTGTCCCAGATCAAAATATTGTTGGTAAGGCATTTTTGGTGTGGATGAATCTAGGTAATCTGAAGCGTATTGGTACTTTTTTTGATTAAATTCTTTGACGCAATAACGTATCAGGAGCGATGAATGACAAGAAATTCAAGGAATGCCTGGAGGCAGCAACGGGGTATTACGTTGTTTGGCTTAATTGTCTGGTTAGCAATTCTTGGATTTATTGTCGTCCTTTCTGCAAAAGTTATTCCTACTATTATTGAATATACATCGATTAAAAAAGCAGTTGCAACTGTTAAATCAAGCGGCGGTACTGTAAAAGAAATTCGCGACGCATTTGATCGTCAAACCGAAGTGGGCTATATCGATGCAATCCACGGTAAAGATCTGGACATTACCAAAAATGGCGAGGATATTGAAATTAACTTCGCGTATAGAAAAATAATTTCGATCGTTGCACCGGTCAGCTTGTTAATTGACTATTCTGGAACAACCGCTAGTTCGTCTAGCAAAAAAACCATCGATTGATGGAGTAAGTCGTAGACCAAATGGACGTTATATTATTGCAAAATCGGCTTGGCCACACATTCAAGGATGCTACGTTGTTGCAGCAGGCCTTGACGCACCGCAGTCATAGCACCTTGCATAACGAGCGGCTAGAGTTTTTAGGCGATTCGATATTGAATTGCGTTGTCGCATCGTTGTTGTTTGACCGCTATACCAAAATTGATGAAGGTGACTTGTCCAGGGTGCGTGCTAATTTGGTAAAGCAGCAATCGTTATATGAAATTGCACAACGCCTGGAGTTGTCTCAATTTTTGCGATTGGGTGAAGGCGAACTCAAGTCTGGTGGTTTTCGCCGTCCGTCCATTCTTGCAGATACGTTGGAGGCGTTGTTTGGCGCGATTTTCCTTGATGCTGGTTTCGATGTCGCGCGCGATGCAATACGGGCCTTGTATATTCCTATTTTAGATACCGTCGATCCAAAGACGTTGGGTAAAGATGCTAAAACGTTATTGCAAGAATATCTGCAAGGAAAGAAAATTGCTTTACCGCAATATAATGTAGTGGCGACGCATGGAGCTGCGCATAATCAAGAATTCGAAATTGAATGTCTCGTTCCAAAATTAGAAATTCAAGTATTTGGCACCGGAGGAAGTCGTCGCGCAGGTGAGCAAGCGGCTGCAAAATTAGCTTTGGAAGCAGTGCAACAAGCTTTTATAAAAACACCGGGTGCGACGCGAAAAAGTAAGCCTAGAACCTCCCAATTGAAACTTGCTGGGATTGCTACCATTCAGCCTGATGCGCCCGGTAAGGAAGTGGCACTGTCAAAGCCAGTATCAATAAAGGATGTTGTTAAAAGCGAGGCTGTAAAACATCCTGTTAAGGCGGCGGCGCTTCCTGCCAATTTGACACCAGTTATCGTCGCAGACGTTTCTGTAGTATCGAAAGCGCAACCAGCGCAAACGGGCGCGGCAACAACGACCTCAACTACGACGGCAACAGTCGGTACTAAAGTTACCGTTGCTGCGCGTCGTTAATGGCTTTAAAAATAGCTCTAAATACCTTACCACTTACCGCGAGTAAATCGACAACCGCATGACAGAATCCGTATCCCAGGCACCCGCATCCGACTTTCGTTGCGGCTACATCGCTATAGTAGGTCGTCCCAATGTTGGTAAATCGACGTTGATGAATGAACTTATCGGTGCCAAAGTGAGTATCACTTCGCGCAAAGCGCAGACCACCAGACACCGCATTACCGGCATCCAAACTTTGCCCGATACGCAATTTGTCTATGTGGACACGCCTGGTTTCCAGACCCGTCACTCAAATGCATTGAATAAAACGCTGAATCGCACTGTCACGACGACGTTGACGGCTTCAGATGTCATCTTGTTTGTGATTGAGGCTGGTACTTTTGGACCAGCCGACCAGCAAGTGCTTGAGCTCTTACCCGCTAGCGTGCCTTGCATATTGGTAATTAATAAGTCAGACCGCGTTAAAGACAAAGCTGTGTTGTTGCCATTCGCCCAGAAAATTGCGGCGTTACGGGATTTTGCCGCGGTTGTGCCTGTGTCTGCCAAACTGCGGTTTCAGTTGGAAAACTTGCAAGCGGAGACGCGTAAATATCTCCCGCTTAACCCGCCGGTGTTTGGCGAAGATGACATTACCGATCGTAGCGAAAAATTTTTAGCCGCTGAAATCGTGCGCGAAAAGTTATTCCGTTTTGTTGGCGATGAGTTGCCTTACACCAGTACTGTTCTTATCGAAAAGTTTGAGGTGGAAGGTAATTTGCGACGTGTATTTGCCGCGATTCTGGTTGAGCGTAATACGCATAAATCGATGGTAATCGGTCAAAAGGGCGCGCGTTTGAAAGATATCTCGACACAATCCCGTCTGGATATGGAGCGCCTTTTCGGTGGTCCGGTTTATCTGGAAATTTGGGTAAAAGTAAAATCCGGCTGGGCCGATAACGAAGCCGGATTGCGCGCCTACGGTTACGAGTAAGACGTCGGTATGAGTGCCACCAGTGTTGATGCGGCTATAGAGGCAATTACTGTCCACGCGGAACAATTGTCTACCGTGGTGGCGGACTCTACACTTGTTGCTGTTGTCGAGAACGCGTCCTCTGGTTTGGCAAATAGTGCAACCACAATAGCCGCAACAACCGAATCTGCACCTTCTCCTGGATTGATTGCCAACTCACCGTCAATTCAACATTCAACTCCCCCTAATGGCGGAAAATCATCCGCCGCCGCCGCGGTCGCAACTAAGCGCGTTACTCGTCCCTCTGCAGAGTCGCGGATTGCGGGGCAACCTGGCTTTGTTCTGCATAGTTATCCGCATCGCGAAACCAGTCTGATACTGGATGTATTTACGCGCGATTATGGACGGATTGCTTTGGTAGCCAAAGGTGCGAAGCGTCCGCTGTCGAAACTGCGTGGTGTGCTGCAAACGTTCCAACCTCTTTCTCTCAGCTGGAGCGGCAAATCCGAAATCCGTACATTAACCGCTGCCGAATGGGTTGGCGGGATGTTGCCATTGGAAAAGTCAGCGCTATTATGTGGTTTTTATCTTAATGAACTTCTGGTAAAGCTGTTGGCGCGGGACGACGCCCATCCAACTTTGTTTAATCATTACGTCGTCACGCTAAACAAGTTGGCGCATCAGGAGCCAGCACCGATCGTCTTGCGGCAGTTTGAACGCGCATTATTGAAAGAAACCGGGGTTTCCGGGGATTTTACGATCTGTACCGGTAGTCGGCAGCGTGTCGAGTCCGATCTCCTGTATGTGGTCGATCCGGAGCGCGGACCTAGGGTGGCGCGGCTATCCGATAGCTGGCCATCAGTTAGCGGTAAAACATTGCTGGATATGGCGCGCGAGGATTACAGTGATATCAACACGCAGGCGCAGAGCAAAGTATTAATGCGATTTTTGCTGGCCTATCATTTGGGGGGCGCACCGTTAAATACGCGCCAGATTTTGATTGATTTGATGCAATTGTAAGACAACAAGAAAATGCGAATGAAAAATTTCCCATGGTCCACTTTGGCTGCTGGCTTCATCACCGTATTGGTCGGCATTACCAGCTCGGCAGCTATCGTGTTTCAGGCCGCCGCGTCTGCCGGTGCGACACCCGCTGAGATTAGCTCATGGATGTTAGCGCTTGGATTGGGAATGGGCGTCACATGCATCGGTTTGTCATTGCGCTACAAGACGCCAGTCGTTACCGCGTGGTCAA
Organism: Glaciimonas sp. Gout2; assembly: GCF_035018905.1. NCBI lineage: Bacteria > Pseudomonadati > Pseudomonadota > Betaproteobacteria > Burkholderiales > Oxalobacteraceae > Glaciimonas > Glaciimonas sp. Gout2. The sequence continues at coordinate 88,450 of NZ_JASJXA010000012.1, forward strand.
CGCCAGGCGCAGCGCTGTTGATCACCAGCCTTGCTGGCGTACCGATGTCGGCGGCGATTGGGGCATTTTTATTTTCAGCAGCACTTTGCATCATATGCGGCGTGACAGGTTGGTTCGAGCGGGCCATGGGTAAAATTCCATTATCGATAGCCGCAGCGATGCTGGCCGGTATTCTGGTGCGCTTCGGCATGGATGTTTTTGTTGCTATGAAGCTGCAATTTTGGTTGGTTTTCGCCATGTTTATTGCTTATCTGTTGTGCAAGCGCTGGATTCCACGTTATGCCATCATCCTCGTACTGGGAGTTGGCATAGCGATTGCGGCGAAACAGGGCTTATTGCATTTCGAGAATTTTCATATCGCCTTCGCCCAACCGGTATTTACGATGCCGACCTTTTCGTGGGCAACGGCGATAGGTATAGGGATTCCTTTATTTGTCGTCAATATGGCATCACAGAACGCACCAGGCGTCGCGGTGCTGCGCGCTTCGGGTTACGATGTGCCGATTTCTCCACTCATTACGTGGACTGGAATAACCAATTTTCTGCTCGCGCCATTTGGTTGTTTTTCACTGAATCTGGCCGCCATTACGGCAGCAATCTGTACTGGCAAAGAAGCGCATGAAGATCCACAAAAACGGTATTGGGCTGGTGTTTTCGCAGGGATATTTTATTTGCTGGTGGGAGTATTTGGCGCAACAGTGGGGGCATTATTCGCTGCGTTTCCAAAAGAACTGATACTGGCAATTGCGGGGCTGGCGCTACTTGGAACTATCGCGAATGGCCTTAAGGTAGCGATGTCGAATGACAGTCAGCGTGAGGCTGCATTAATTACTTTTCTAGTTACCGCATCCGGTGTTTCATTTGCGGGTATTGGTTCCGCGTTCTGGGGGCTACTGGCCGGGGCGCTTGCTTTATTTTTGCTGACTTCGCGCGCTCGGGTTGCTCCGCAAACTTCGGACGCTGCCGCTGTTGTCACCACCGTTGTGGAGCCACCATCGCTATCTGTCCGACCTTCATCTTCTACGGTGCAGACCTCTTTGCGTCAAAACTCATGACAGAGCGGTTAGGTCGGTGTACTTTTGAATTATGCTTTAATTCTACTGTCTATTTATTTACCGACCATCTCTGCCCAATATATCTACCCACTAATTCCATCTGCTACCCCATAAACTGATGAGCTATCTTAATCCCACCCCAACGGTCATTGACCTCGGCATTAATATCGACCATGTCGCAACATTACGTAATGCGCGTGGCACAACCTATCCGGACCCACTACGGGCCGCCTTGGAGGCGGAAGAAGCTGGGGCGGATGCAATCACATTGCATCTCAGGGAAGATCGTCGTCACATTAAGGACGCAGACGTCGAGATCATTCGTCCCTTGTTGCGTACCCGGATGAACCTGGAGGCGGCCGTGACGCAAGAGATGATTGATTTCGCTTGCAAAATTAAACCGCAAGATGTGTGTCTGGTACCGGAGCGGCGACACGAATTGACAACCGAGGGTGGCCTCGACGTCATCAAATATTTTACCGAAGTGCAAGCTGCGGTACGCCAACTGCAAGCCGAGGGAATTCGCGTGAGCCTTTTCATCGATCCCAATGTGGATCAGATTCAGGCAGCGGCAGAAGTCGGCGCACCAGTCATCGAACTGCATACTGGGCGCTATGCAGAAGCGCATCAAGCTACCGAACAGCGTAGCGAACTTGAGCGCGTCCAGCGGGCAGTCCAGGAAGGCGTTATCCGTGGGTTGAAGGTGAACGCAGGCCATGGTTTGCATTACACCAATGCCCAGGCGATTGCCGCGATACCAGACATCGCTGAACTCAATATCGGGCATGCGATTGTGGCGCACGCGGTGTTTGTTGGTTGGAAAGCGGCGGTCAGTGAAATGAAAGCATTGATGGTGAAGGCACGGTTGAATCGTCACAGTTAAATCGCGGCTAAACAGAATGTAAAAGGACATCATGATTTACGGCATTGGTACTGACATTACTCAGATTCCACGGATTGAAGCGGCGTTGTCGCGTCATGGCGACCGCTTTGCGGAAAAAATTCTGGGGCCTGAAGAACTCGTAAAATACCATCATCGAAAAGCTAAGATAGCGGCACGCGGTATTCGATTTTTAGCGACGCGTTTTGCGGCAAAGGAAGCATTTTCCAAGGCCATCGGAATAGGTCTGAGAATGCCGATGACATGGCGCGCGATGCAGACGTTGAATGCACCTGGCGGCAAGCCTGTGGTCCTCACCAGCGGTGTTCTTGAAGAATTTATGTTGAAGAACGGTCTGACCGCGCAGGTGTCGATTACTGACGAAGTTGAGTATGCGGTCGCTTTTGTCATTGTGGAAAAAATATGAGTATGAGTGTAATAGTTTCAAATGCGGATCAGCAAGACAGCACGCTAATGACTGATCATCTTTTGATTGATCAACTTCAGCTTGGTCATGTCGAAATTGATCAGGTAATGATTGATAAAGTAAAAATTGAAACCGATGGCGACAGTCAGCCACGACAGCCAATGGGGCCAGTAATGCTCGACGTCGTCGGCATCAGCCTGACTGCGGATGATATTCGAAGGATTCAACATCCGCTCACAGGCGGCGTCATTCTCTTCACGCGCAATTTTCAGGATAGGGCGCAACTGACGGCGTTAACTGCTGCTATTCGTGCAGCCCGTCCGAAGATACTCATTGCGGTAGATCATGAAGGCGGACGCGTGCAGCGTTTCAGAACAGATGGATTTACACGCCTACCCGCAATGCGCGCGCTTGGAGAGTATTGGGACCGCGATGTATTAGGCGCGACCAAACTGGCTACGGCGGTCGGTTTTGTGCTGGCCGCAGAATTGCGGGCATGCGGAATCGATTTGTCGTTCACGCCAGTGCTCGATCTTGATTATGGTGGGTCTACCGTGATCGGTGAGCGTGCCTTTCATCGTGACCCACGCGTAGTGACTTTATTGGCAAAAAGCTTGAGCCATGGACTGCGGTTAGCCGGGATGGCAAACTGCGGAAAACATTTTCCAGGTCATGGTTTTGTAGAAGGCGATTCGCATCTCTCGATTCCGCTTGATCAGCGGTCATTGCGGCAGATTATGGAAGAGGACGTCAAGCCATATGACTGGCTCGGAATGAGTTTATCGGCGGTGATGCCGGCGCACGTGATTTATCCAAAAGTAGATCCACATTCAGCCGGATTTTCAAAAAAATGGCTGACGATACTGCGCGAAGAAGTTGGCTTTAACGGTGTTATTTTTAGCGACGATTTGAGCATGGCTGCGGCTAGTTCTGCTGGTACAGTGTTAGAGGGCGCAAATGCAGCCTTAAACGCTGGCTGCGATGTCGTGATGATTTGTAACTCTCCCGATAAAGCTGATGAATTGCTGGCTGGCCTGCGTCTCGAAGCTAGTCCGGCATCGCAAGCCAGTGCGGCCCGTCTGACAACGTTGGTGTCGCAGAGTATCGCGCTGGAATGGGATGAGCTACAAAAAAATGCTGAATACCGGGCTGCCAAGAAGTTGGTTATCGCACTCGTTCCCGCTTGAGTGCCAGTGCGGTAGCAATGTTAAATAGTTCAAAATATGATTGATTCCGAGATACCCGATCCAATGGCAGTCGTTTTAGACACGGTTGCCAAATTGCCGAATCTGCCCGGCGTGTATCGCTATTTCGATGCTGCCGACAATATTTTGTACGTTGGAAAAGCGCGCGAACTAAAAAAGCGCGTCTCCAGTTATTTCCAGAAAAATCTTGCTAGTCCACGGACCGCAATGATGGTGCAGAAAATTGCGCGATTAGAGACTACTGTGACGCGCAGTGAGGCTGAAGCATTGATACTTGAAAGCAATTTAATCAAGTCTTTGCAGCCGCGCTACAACATTCTTTTTCGAGATGATAAGTCGTATCCGTATCTCAAGATTAGTGGCCAGGAATATCCGCGTATGGCATATTACCGTGGCGGAATCGATAAAAAAAATCAATATTTCGGCCCATTCCCCAGCGCATGGGCGGTAAAAGAATCGATACAAATTTTGCAGAAAGTTTTTCTGCTCCGAACCTGTGAAGACTCGGTATTTGCCAATCGAACACGGCCTTGTTTGCTGCATCAGATCCAGCGTTGCAGTGCTCCATGTGTCGATCTGATCACGCGTGAGGATTATGCCGTTGATGTCGACAATGCCGCCAAATTTTTACGGGGTCGCCAAACCGAAGTGATGGCGACACTAGATCAAAAAATGCACGCGTTTGCGGCTGAATTAAAATTTGAACAAGCGGTTGTAGTACGCAATCAGATTAGTGCTTTATCTAAAGTATTACACCAGCAGAGTATGGAAATCGTTGGTGATAGCGACATCGATATTATTGCCGCAATTGTGCAAGGCGGTCGCGTCTGCGTCAATCTGGCGATGGTGCGCGGCGGTCGCCATCTTGGGGATCGGGCATATTTCCCCACGCATGTCGAGAGCGCATTGATTGGCGCTGATGAAGCAATTGATGTTTCCGTCATGAAGGCTTTTCTGGCACAACATTATATTGATACTTTTATTCCAGGCACATTGATCCTGAATCTCGATATCGACGAACCGGCATTAATGCTGGCATTGATGGCGCAATGTGGACATCGTATTAATCTGGTGTTCCAACCGCAAGGCCAACGTCGTCAATGGTTGGACATGGCACAAAAGGGTGCAGAAATTTCGTTGACCCGTCTGTTGTCGGAGCAGGGTTCACAGCAGGCCCGAACACGCGCATTGGTCGATGTCCTGACTATCGATATTCCAGATGTGGATGCTTTTCGCGTGGAGTGTTTCGATATTAGTCATACCTCTGGCGAAGCAACGCAGGCATCGTGTGTTGTGTTCCATCATCACGCGATGCAAAATGGCGAATATCGGCGTTATAACATTAAGGACATTACCCCGGGCGATGATTATGCCGCGATGCGCCAGGTATTGATGCGACGTTACGAGAAAGTTGCCAATGGCGGCGGTACGATGCCCGATATCGTGTTGGTTGATGGTGGCAAAGGTCAGGTCGAAATGGCGCGGCAAGTGCTGACCGAACTTGGTTTGGATATTAGTCTGATCGTCGGCGTTGCTAAAGGCGAGGGCCGCAAAGTAGGTCTGGAGACGTTGATTTTTGCTGACGAACGTACGCCGCGCGAATTAGGTAAAGAATCTGCTGCGTTGATGTTAATCGCCCAGATTCGCGATGAGGCACATCGTTTTGCCATCACGGGCATGCGCGCTAGACGTGCTAAAGCACGTCAAACCTCTCGTTTGGAGGAGATAGAGGGCGTTGGTGCAAAGAGACGCCAAAAGCTGCTAGCACGCTTTGGAGGACTCAGAGCGGTGGCAGATGCCAGTGTTGATGATTTAGCTTCTGTGGAGGGTATTTCGCGGCAACTGGCTGAAGATATTTATCGTCAACTCCATTGACCTAAGTTGTTGCGTAAAATCGATTAAGGCGGTTTATCCGTGTTTTATTTCCCAACTGCAGCCATACTCCTAGATAATTAGTGCTGGTCACAGAGCATACCGAGCAATAAGCCAGAAGATTGTCGGATCGGCTCTGCGCTCCTGCGAGGAATTGGCTGCGAAATGAACTAAACGATCCGTGTTTTACCAATCTCTTGACCAATAGCGCGTTATTGGCAGGAAAGTTGGCTAAAATTTGGTCTCGCTCAGCGCATTTTGCGTTTCAATATCGTGGGACGCAGAGTTAAGCCCTTAGTCTCATGGCGATAACATTAAATATAATTTATGCCCTTTAATTTTCCTATTCTTCTGACCTGGCTACGCGTTGCGCTCATTCCGCTGGTAGTTGGTGTGTTCTATCTCCCTGATTTTGGATTTTCTGCTACGGATATCGGGCTAGGATCGGCCATTGTGTTTATCGTGGCAGCCTTGACGGATTGGTTCGATGGTTTTCTCGCTCGTCGCTGGAATCAAACTTCGGCATTTGGCGCATTTCTAGATCCGGTCGCCGATAAATTAATGGTCGTCGGCGCGTTGTTAGTGTTAGTTAATTTGGATCGGGTAAGTCCGATCATTGCGTTTATCATCATCGGACGAGAAATCACCATCAGCGCGTTGCGCGAATGGATGGCACAAATTGGTGCGTCTAAATCGGTAGCGGTTAGTTCACTAGGGAAAATTAAGACAGCCGCCCAAATGACTGCGATTCCAGTTCTGCTGTATTCCGGCAAATTATTAGGCGTTGATATCCGGCTTCTTGGGCATGGATTGATGTTGATCGCAACCGTACTGACGGTTTGGTCAATGTTCTATTACCTGCGTAAGGCTTGGCCGCTGATTAAAGAAAAAGCGCAGTAAAAACCATGCGTCGAATTTTTATTAAGTACCTTTTGTAAAATGCTTGACATCATTTTTAGACCATCTATAATGGCGTCTCTCCAGTAGATGTTGCAGAGCAGCGTAGCGGATACAAAAGAAAATGCGGGAGTAGCTCAGTTGGTAGAGCGATACCTTGCCAAGGTATAGGTCGAGAGTTCGAGCCTCTTCTCCCGCTCCAAATTCAAAAAAGGAAGCTCAAAAAGCTTCCTTTTTTAATGTCCGAGCTAGCATCTATCAGCCATGTTGATAGATGTAAATGGACCTAATGCAGTTTTAAACCAGCATTAGAATGTGCGTCTGTTCCGATAGTTTAGGAATGGTAGTGCTAGCAGGAAAGTTGGCAAATTTTCCGATACTGTTGTTACTTGTTGACTTCAAGGAATGGCGGGGTAGCAAAGTGGTTATGCAGCGGCCTGCAAAGCCGTCTACGCCGGTTCGATCCCGACCCCCGCCTCCAAGTATAAGTCAATGAAATCAAGAGCTTAGCCCACATCATAGTGGGCTATTTTTTTGTCTGAAGTGTCAAAATCCGCTCCAGTATAAGTATCGTCAGGCTCTATTTGGCGAAAACCATTACTTCACATATCAATGCTCAGATTACGGCATTACCCGCTTCCGGATTTGTTTCTGAACATCCGCGTTGATCTCACTGCTCAAAGTCCCATAAACACGTCCTGCCGCAGCGTCGCAACGACTGTCAATAAATGCGTCGGCAATTGTTGGCGGGGCATGTTGCGCCATCAATGCGGCCTGGACCGTTAATATGAGGGTTTGAACCAATCGGCGAGCGTTGCGTTCTTGCTGATCCGGCGGTGTTGAAAGTAAGTTTTTTAGACTGCTCAACATCACGCCGATAGAAGCATGGCCGCTGGTGACACTGTGCAGATGTTCAAGTAACAGGGTAAATCCTTCTGGTTCGCGCCCGATTGCCCGCAATACATCCAGGCACATGACGTTGCCTGAGCCTTCCCAGATTGAGTTGACCGGTGCTTCTCTGTAAAAACGTGCCATCGGGCCAGTTTCGACGTATCCATTGCCGCCCCAGATTTCCATACATTCTCCTGAGAATTCTAAGGCCCGCTTGCATATCCAGAATTTTGCGGCGGGCGTGACAATGCGTTTCCATGCGCGCTGTAAGGGATCGTTGGGTGCCTCAAATGCACTGGCAAGTTGTAGCATTAATAGTGTTGCGGCTTCGCTTTCCAGCGCCAGATCAGCGAGGACGTTTTGCATCAATGCCTGTTCGGCCAAGGGGGCACCGAAAGCGCTACGATGACGCGCATGATGTAATGCTTGCACAAGCGCTTGGCGCATGAGAGCGGCGCTGCCGATGACGCAATCGAGGCGTGTGTGATTTGCCATTTCGATGATGGTAGCGATACCGCGCCCTTCGTCACCCACCATAATGCCAAAGGCATCTTCAAATTCGACTTCGCTGCTAGCGTTTGAACGGTTGCCGAGTTTGTCCTTGAGTCGTTGAATAAATACGGTATTTTTGCTGCCATCGGGCCGCCAGCGCGGCACAAAAAAGCAGCTCAATCCTAATTCTGTACGTGCTAATACCATGTGTGCGTCGCACATCGGTGCAGAAAAAAACCATTTATGGCCTGTCAACAGGTAGTCTGCACCACGACCGCCACCTCCGGGTAGTGGAATAGCCAGTGTGGTGTTTGATCGCACATCGGAACCACCTTGTTTTTCAGTCATGCCCATACCAATTAGCATGGACGTTTTTTGTCCTAGCGGCAGATCGCGACCGTCGTGTTCGCACGCATATAATTTGGCTTGCAAGGCAGCGAACAGGGCTGGTTCCTTTTGCAAGACAGGAATCGAGGCAAACGTCATGGTAGTTGGACACAATGATCCTGCCTCCACCTGCGCATGGAGAAAGTAGCCAGCTGCCCGTGCAACATGGCTTCCGGGGCGGGGCGCACTCCAAGGCAAGGCGTGTAAGTTTTCGCGACGTAACATTCCTAATAGCGCATGCCAGGCTGGGTGAAATTCGACTGCATCGATACGGTTACCCAAACTGTCAAAGCACTGCAATTCTGGCGCATGACGATTTGCTGCATCTGCCAACGCCCAGATTTCTTCGCGACCCAATTCTGCACCGTAACGGGCTAGCTCTGCGGCGTGCCAGCCAGCTTGCAGGCGTTGCACGCCCGCCGTCAATATGGCGTCGTCGTTATACAAATTGTTATCGGTCAGTGGTTTGACCTGATTAGTGACTTGGTGCGTGGGCGATTGCATGGCATCTCCTGGCGGGCTTGATCTGACGTTGCATGTTTGAACGCATGGCAAGGTTAGCGTAGTCCGAATTTGTTATATGTGCCAGCGCAAAAGCGAGCCAACTCGGGGCAGATTTGTCGGCATTTCTTAAAATCCTTGCGAGCGCTTCCTCTAAGGTAAAATGAGTGCTGAATTTATCAGCCAGCAATGCGCGCCCGCCACTCTATGTCATACCAAGTCCTAGCTCGTAAATATCGCCCAAGAAGTTTCGACACCCTGGTTGGTCAGGAGCACGTTGTGCGGGCATTGACGCATGCGCTGGAGCAACAGCGCCTACATCATGCTTATTTGTTCACTGGTACAAGGGGCGTTGGTAAAACGACGCTGTCGCGCATACTCGCCAAGGCCTTAAATTGTCAGGGTATTGATGGCAACGGTGGAATTACCGCTCAGCCGTGCGGTGTGTGTGATGCCTGCGTGGCGATTGATGCGGGGCGATTTGTTGATTATATTGAAATGGATGCAGCATCCAATCGCGGTGTGGATGAAATGGCGCAATTGCTGGAGCAGGCGGTCTACGCGCCGTCAAACGCCCGTTTCAAGGTCTACATGATCGATGAAGTCCACATGCTGACCAACCACGCATTCAACTCCATGTTGAAAACGCTGGAAGAACCGCCCGATCATGTCAAGTTTATCCTTGCTACTACCGATCCCCAAAAAATCCCGGTAACGGTCCTGTCGCGATGCCTGCAATTCAATCTGAAGCAGATGCCGCCGGGTCATATCATTAGCCATCTGGACGATATTCTGGGGCAGGAACAAATTGAATTCGAAACACCGGCTTTGCGCCTTCTGGCACAAGGCGCACACGGATCAATGCGCGATGCCTTATCGTTAACCGATCAGGCGATCGCCTACGCAGCTGGCAAAGTAACGCTTGAGGCGGTGCAGGGAATGTTGGGCGCGCTGGATCAGACCTATTTGATTCGGGTGCTAGATGCTTTGGCCCTAAACGATGGTGCCGGTTTGTTGGCTGTTGCTGATGAAATGGCAATTCGCAGTTTGTCGTATAGTGCCGCGTTGCAAGATCTCGGTACTTTGTTGCATCGCGTCGCGTTGGCGCAAAGCGTCCCTGCAGCGTTAGCAGAAGATTTGCCTGAGCGCGAAGATGTCATGCGTCTGGCTGCGGCGTTTGATGTCGAAGAAATCCAATTGTTTTATCAGATCGTTGTGCATGGTCGTAATGAACTTGGCTTAGCACCGGATGAGTACGCAGGGTTTTCAATGACCTTACTGCGGATGTTGGCTTTTCGGCCACAATCGGGAGATGGAACCGGAATAGTGGCAGCACAGCAACGATCGGTTGCGCCATCGCGCCCGTCTGTATCAACTTTCACTCCCGCTTCATCAGCAGTGGTTGCAGTTAAAGCCCCAATAACCGCCGCTCCGACGCCGTCAATTCCCGCTGCACGATTAAGTAGTGCGCCGCAGGCCGCTACCACCAGCGCTCCTGTAGGACGTGTCGATGGTAACCTCAGTCCGGCGATGGCAGCATTGGCAGCAGCGCGAGGTGGCCTCGCCAGCAAACGCCCGGGCGCCTCTCCCGCCGCGCCTGCAACTGCTTCGGTTACCGCGGCAATCAGTAATTCTGCGATACCGGTCAGATCTCAGCCGACGGCGATCCCGGAGATCAAAGTACCGGCAAGTCAACCACCGAAAGTAACCTCTACTGTATCGTCGCCACCACCTTGGGAAGAGGATATTCCGCTGCCGATGGACTTGTCGGATAACGATTCATCCGGATCGAGCTATGACGCGCGCGCAGAGCCACGTACCGCTTCCGCCATGCACACATCAGGTCGTTCAGAAGCGCGTCCTGTAACAAGTACTCCGTCTGTGCCAACACCGGCAAACAAGCCAACCGCAACGTTGAGTATGGATGCGCTGTCAATGCAATCGTCATCGTCAAATCCGCTGCCACAGAAAGCCGCTGCTGACCCGTTCGTTTATCATCCAGATCCATCATTGAACTGGGATGGCGACTGGCCAACCTTGGCGGCACTATTGCCGGTACGTGGTGTTGCACATCAACTAGCGCAGCAAAGTGAGTTGCTGCGTTTGGACAGTACCGGAGCAGCCATTCAAATTTACCTGCGCATTCCCCTCGAGACGTTACGCTTACCCGCTAATGTTGATAAACTAACTGCGGCGTTAACCGAGCGTTTTGGTCGCACGGTGCGGGTCGAGACAGAAATTGGTAACGTGCGTCACACCGCGAATGTGAAGGCGCAAGGCGAGCAGGCGGAACGGCAGCGTTTAGCTGAAGAGACCGCAAAAAATGATCCATTTATTCAAAGCATGATTCGTGAGTTCGGTGCAGCGATTGTTCCTGGATCGGTCAAACCGTTAGCCTGAAGCTAAGCCTGAACTTGAGCAGTATCGTCACAGACGGTAGGTCACGGCAATGTAAAATTGACATGGGTGACGAAAAAACAAGCCAATTTAAAATTGGGCTAACTGCTTCGACGGAGGAATTGTTATAAACGCCGTCGAAGAGCAGTTAAACAGTTGGTATCGCCCAACCGTAATGGGCTGGATAGATTGCTAAATAGCAATAAAAATTATCGCCATCAATGTGCGATTTTGTGTCATTCCCAACACTGAATTAACTTAAAGGAGCAACATTATGATGAAGGGCCAACTCGCAGGCTTGATGAAGCAAGCGCAAGCAATGCAAGATAATATGAAAAAAGCGCAGGATCAATTGGGCTTGATCGACGTCGAAGGTGAATCTGGCGGCGGTCTCGTCAAAGTAGTCATGTCTTGCAAAAATGCTGTCAAGCGCGTGACGATCGATCCGTCCCTGCTGGCTGATGACAAGGACATGCTAGAAGATCTGGTCGCTGCTGCTTTCAATGACGCCGTACGCAAGGCAGAAGAAACCTCGGCAGAAAAAATGTCCGGGCTTACTGCTGGTATGCCACCAGGCTTCAAAATGCCGTTTTAAGTACCGCATCCTATGATTCTTAACGCTGCAACGCTGGATATTATTCCCGGTCAGGAAGCCGCATTTGAAGCGGCTTTCGCGGAGGCGAAAAAACTGATTATGTCCACGCCGGGTTATATTTCGCATGCGTTGCAGCGTTGCGTGGAACTCCCGAATCGTTATATTTTACTGGTGCACTGGCAGACGCTAGAACACCACACGATCGGCTTCATGCAATCGTTTCAGTATCAAGAGTGGCGCACGCTAATGCAGCATTTCTATAAGCCGCCACCGATTCTTCACTATGCACCGGTGGGTCGCAAGATCTATCGTGGTTTTTAAGGTCTGATGTGAAAACCCCTTCCAGTCTGGCCTTTTTGACAGAAGCTTTACGCCACTTGCCCGGCGTCGGCCCGAAGTCGGCGCAACGTATGGCTTATCATCTGTTGCAGCATGATCGTGATGGCGCAGCGTTGCTTGGTCGCGCATTGATGCAAGCGGTCGAAAAAGTACAGCATTGTTCAATGTGCAATACTTTCACCGAGCATGATCTGTGTGAGGTATGTTTGGATCCTGAGCGTGACACGTCATTACTCTGTGTAGTGGAAACACCCACCGATCAGTTGATGATCGAGCAGACGTTGACGTTTAAAGGCCTATATTTTGTGTTGATGGGACGGTTGTCGCCGCTTGATGGTATTGGCCCGAAGGATCTTCAACTTGAAAAATTAATCGTCCGCGCCACCAATGGGGTCGTAGCCGAAGTAGTGTTAGCGACCAATTTCACCAACGAAGGCGAAGCCACCGCCCATTACATTAGCGAAACCATGAAAGCACGCGGCCTGAAGGTTAGCCGCCTGGCTCGTGGGGTTCCGGTTGGTGGCGAGTTGGAATACGTGGATGCCGGTACTATTGCGCGTGCCATGTTGGACCGTCGCGCCACTTAACGATAATCATTCGTCGTCGTCGACATGCTTTTTCGTCACGTGCAGCCTTAGAGATCTAAACATTGTCGATTTAACTGGTAGTTGATTAATACACAGCATAAGGGGCGATGGTATTCATTTTATGTCGCCGAATAACGATAAAAAAAACTCACCATGTGTCTTTTCAGCTTGTAACGCGAGATAACGCGATGCCTGCGGTATTATGTGGTCACAATCCTACTAGGATTTAAAAAAACAAAGTTCATCGCTTCCCATAGCGGAATAAATAATATCGTTACAACGTAACCATTGATGTTGAGGAGACAAAATGAAGTTTAACTGGAAGCAGTTTGGTGTCGCACTTTGCCTGTTTTTGGCAGGATATTTTACATTTAACAGCAAATTATTTGCGCAAACACTAGAAAAGCCGAAAGTATCGATTGCTGTCGGCGGCAAGAACTTGTTTTATTACCTTCCTTTGACGGTCGCTGACCAACTAGGGTATTTCAAAGATGAAGGTTTGCAGGTTGAAATCTCTGATTTCGCCGGTGGTGCGAAAGCGTTGCAGGCACTGATTGGTGGCAGCGCGGATGTCGTATCCGGCGCATTCGAGCACACCATTAGTATGCAAGCAAAAAATCAGATGATTACGGCGTTCGTGCTGCAAGGCCGTGCGCCACAGATCGTGATGGCGGTTTCCAATAAGACCATGCCGAATTACAAATCGATTGCTGATTTAAAAGGTAAGAAAATCGGCGTGACTGCACCCGGTTCTTCTACCAGTATGATGAGCAATTTCGTACTCGCAAAAGGTGGTTTAAAGCCTACTGACGTTTCGTATATCGGCGTCGGTGCATCGGCCGGTGCATTGTCTGCATTACGTTCAGGACAGATTGATGCCATTGCTAATCTGGACCCTTTGATTACGATGCTGCAGCAAAAAAATGAGATTCGCATCATATCTGATACACGCACAATAAAAGAGACTGAAGCTGTTTTCGGCGGACCGATGCCAGCGGCGACTTTGTACGCCTCCGCTGACTTTATCAAGAAATATCCCAACACGACGCAAGCTTTAACCAACGCGATGGTGCGCGCTTTACGGTGGTTGCAAAAAGCGGCGCCAGAAGATATCGTCAAGGCCGTCCCTGAAAATTATTTACTAGGCGATCGTGCACTCTATATTGAAGCGTTCACCAAGGTTCGTGAAGCGATCTCACCGGATGGAAAGTTCCCGGACGCAGGCGCCGCTACTGCATTGCGCACGCTAGAATCGTTCGATCCGACGTTGGCCGATAAAAAAATTGACCTGTCTAAAACGTACACCAATGCATTCGTGACAAAGGCCGATCTTAAGTTTAAGTAAGCCGATAGTAAGCTGATATAAAATACTGAGATCAATCAAGTATTAATCTCGGTAAATAAATCGCCCTGCACCAGAAAAAGGAGAGCAGGGCGATTTGGTTTTTAGTTAATTGCCGACATCCTGCGGTTAGATGAATGCGGCAGCAGCATCGCCATGTTGTGTCACTATATAAGTGCGTTGAACGATGATTTTTATAGGTCAGATTTATCGTTGATTTTTATCGATAAAACTTATCTGATGCGTTTTATTTTCCATCGCAATTTTTTCGGCTTGCGCCATCATTCTTATGACTCCAGTTTCACCGACGCCAGCATTATTTCTCGACAATATCAGCTGTACTTTCATTTCAAAAGATGATCGTTCACAGCGCTATACCGCCGTCGCAGACACCACCCTTACCATCGCGCCAGGGGAATTTGTTTCGGTAGTGGGACCGACCGGTTGCGGCAAGTCGACCTTGCTCAATGTTGGTGCGGGTTTGTTGCAACCCTCTACCGGCAGCGTCAAAGTGTTCGGTGAAGAGTTGACGGGTATAAATAAACGTGCCGGTTATATGTTCCAGTCGGAAGCATTAATGCCATGGCGCAGCGCCTTGCAAAACGTGATCGCCGGTTTGCAATATCGAGGGATGGAAGAGCCTGAGGCAAAGCAGCTCGGTGAGGAATGGTTAGCGCGGGTCGGACTGCAAGGGTTTGGCGATCGCTTTCCGCATCAACTATCCGGCGGCATGCGCAAGCGCGTGGCGTTGGCGCAAACATTGATTCTTGATCCAGACATTATTTTGATGGATGAGCCGTTTTCGGCACTGGATATTCAAACGCGTCAGCTGATGGAAAATGAAGTGCTTGCATTGTGGAGTGCGAAAAAGAAAGCGGTTCTCTTTATTACCCATGATCTGGACGAAGCAATTGCCATGTCGGATCGTGTCATCGTCCTGTCTGCCGGGCCGGGAACGCATCCGATTGGTGAGTTTGTGATTGATCTTGAGCGTCCGCGTGACGTCGCAGAAATTCGCAGCGATCCTCGCTTCGTAGAACTGCATCAGCAGATATGGAGCGTATTGAGGGACGAAGTGCTGAAAGGCTATCAGCAGCAGAAAAAAATCGCCTGACAGACCAAGCGACAAGGCGAGACGCAAGACGCAAGACGCAAGACGATATCAGGATAGGTTAGTCATCGAATAGAAATTGTGACTATTTCCAAAAAAATAAGAAAGAGCACGACATTATGTGGCAAGCAATTAAACCCAATTACAAAAATATGCGCGTTTATCAAGCGCTGGTATTAGTCATATTTTTTGCAGCGTGGCATGTAGTGACCCGTAACCAGCAGACCGCATTTTTCTTCGGCGAGCCAATCAAAGTATTGGAGCGGGTCTGGCAATGGTTCACGGTTGGCAGCGGCAGTCTGGATGTCGGTATCGGTGACACAACATGGTTCACGTTGAAGTTTCCAGGCGAGATTTATTCCCACCTGCTGGTGACGCTGACAGAAACCATGCTGGCGTTTGGGATCGGTACTGTATTGGGTTTAGGCGTAGGATTATGGCTTGCGCTGTCACCATTGACATCGGCAATCCTTGATCCCTATATCAAAGCATCTAACGCCATGCCACGGGTTATTTTGGCACCTATTTTTGCTATGTGGTTCGGATTGGGCATTTGGTCCAAAATCGCATTGGCGGTCACATTGGTATTTTTTATTGTATTCTTTAATGTCTACCAAGGCGTCAAAGAAGTCAGTCCTGTCGTCCTGTCAAACGCTCGCATGTTGGGTGCGAATCAGCGGCAATTGCTGCGCACAGTCTATTTGCCATCGGCGACATCATGGGTTTTCTCCAGCTTGCATACGTCTGTCGGGCTTGCTTTTGTCGGCGTGATCGTCGGTGAATATTTAGGTTCTGCACGTGGTGTTGGCTACTTGATTTTGCAGGCTGAAGGGGCGTTTGATATCAATACCGTATTTGCCGGCATTATGGTGTTAACTGCATTTGCGTTGATTCTTGATTCCTTGGTCGGCATGATTGAGAAACGACTAATGAAGTGGCAGCCAAAAACGGGCGATACCGAGCGCCTATAATTTGCTGCGATTTTCTGTGGTGCGCAGTAATTTACAGGGCATCTTTTCACTACTTTGTATGATGGTGGAGTCAGTGGTGCGCCTTCCAAGGCACCAGTTTATGTTCCAGATATCGCATGACCAAATCGAATAGACAAGCGATAATCCCGATGAGGACGATGCCCATTATCACGATATCGGTGCGCAGGAAGTTGGATGCATTCAACACCATCTGACCGATACCTGCCGTAGCTGCCACCATTTCAGCGGCGACTAGCGTCGTCCAGCCGAATCCGATAGCAATCCGTAAGCCGGTCAGAATATCGGGCAGTGCCGCCGGTAAAATGACATGCCGTAACAGTTGCCAACGATTGGCGCCCATCCATAGCGCAGCATGCAACTGCTCTGACTGAACGCCGGCAACGCCCGCGCGAGTTGCCACGGCGATTGGCGCAAAACAGGCAAGATAAATAAGTAGAATTTTTGCCGTCTCATCAACCCTGAACAAGATCACGATCAAGGGCAGATACGCTAGCGGCGGCAGCGGACGATAAAAATTTAAGCAGCGGATCGAAGATGCCGCGCACAATCCTGCCGGTTCCCATCAGTAGTCCAAGCGGAATGGCAGTAATAGCGGCAAGTACAAAGGCACCGAATACGCGCAACAGACTCCATGCCACGCCGAGGAGAGAAAAGTGTGAAACCATGATAAAACGCGGTCATGCATTTGGGCATGACCGCGTTCAAAAAATCCAGGTTTACATTACTCGCTTCAGCTAGTGCGACGCCTGGACGCTGGGAAGAGATTCCTCTGATGACCGTAATAAGACGGTCGATTTCATCGAAGGCTTCATCAAGCCCATGGGTGACACGGAAATTTTCATTTTCCTGACGTTAATCCAAAGGGCTGAGACGCATTGGAAAAAGTACTCCCGTGCTACCTTAACAGCTTGATCCCTCAACGCAAATTGATTTGCCTAACCTTTATCGATATGTCCTTGTCAGGACTTCCTACTGCAACGTTGCTATCCCAACCGCCACCCAATGCGCGGATGAGTGCGACAGTAGTGACTGCACGACTGCCCTTTAGCTGCGCTTCGTTACGTTCAACTGCGGTTAATTTGCGCTGTGCATCGAGTAAGTCCAGATAACGAAAACGACCCGCGTCATACAATTTTTGTGCGACGTCGGCTGAGCGTCTGGCTTATACCAGTGCGTCGTCAATTTGTGCCGCTTGTCCCGGCAAAATACGTAATCCGGCTAAGTTATCCTCAACTTCGCTAAATGCGACTAGTACACGTTGCCGGTAACTGGCAACCGACTCTTCCAATACCGCTTCGCTTTGAGTGACATCGTTTTTGTTGGGGCGCCATCGATTATGGGCAAAGACATCAACGCGCCGAGCACCCATGAGCGGCTACTACAATTAAATATTAGCGAGGCTAGTGCCTTCGCCACCCGAAGCATTCAGCATCAATGCAGGAAACATCGCCGAACGTGCAACGCCGATGCGGGCATTGGATGCTTCCATGGTGCGTTGCGCCGCAGCGATATCCGGACGACGCTCTAGTAGCGACGATGGTAATCCGGCTGGAATAATCGGCAAGCCTGCAATACTGGTGAGCGGATTGTCACTGGCAGAAAAATCCGCTGCTGGTTTGCCCAACAATCCGCTAACGACGGTCTCGCCCATTGCATGGCGCATCTCTGAACTGGCCCCTTGCGAGAATACCAGTGGCACAACTCCCATGATGAACGCGAAAGACGTCATCAGGATGGGCCGCAATCGCAAATGTGAAGATTCCAGAGCCGCTTTCACGATGGAGCGGCCATGGTTCTCCAGTTCAAGGGCAAACTTGACAATCAGGATGGTTTTTTGGTACGTCAGTCCGACAAGGACAAACAAGGCGATCCGGGTAAAGATATTGTTGTCGCCGTGCGTTAGTTTGACGCCGAATACCCCGTGCGCCAGGCGACGGGGCATTCTTATAGGAGAGATTTATACGTAATGCGGATACAGACTTCAGCTTAAATTAAGCTTAAAAAACCCCATATTGTCGGATACGTTCACTAGTCTTGATGAATAGTTAACGTCAATAAAACTGAAAATTTACTGAAAATTGATCAACGTAGCGCTTCGATTAATTTTTCCAGCTTAACGGTGTCGGCACTAAATTGACGAATACCTTCGGCCAATTTTTCGGTCGCCATAGCATCGTCATTCACCATGTTTCGGAATGCCGATTCATCCAGGCTTATTTTTTCAACTTCAGTTTCTTTCGATGCGTCAGCGCTCAGTTTGCGTGTTACCGGATCGTTACTTTCTTCCAGTTTTTGTAGCAAATCAGGACTAATGGTGAGTAGATCGCAGCCAGCGAGTTCCAGAATTTGGGAGGTATTCCGGAAGCTTGCTCCCATCACTTCAGTGGCGTAGCCGAATTTTCGGAAGTAACTATAAACCTGCTTCACAGATTGCACACCAGGATCATCCGCGCCGGTGTATTCCTGGCCAGTCGATTTTTTATACCAGTCATAAATCCGACCAACAAACGGCGAAATCAATTGAACTTTTGCCTCCGCACAAGCAATCGCCTGCGGCAAAGAGAATAGCAAAGTCAGGTTGCAATGAATGCCTTCTTTTTCTAAAACTTCAGCTGCGCGAATGCCTTCCCATGTCGAGGCAATTTTAATCAGTATGCGCTGGCGATCAATACCGGCCGCTTCATACAGGCCGATCAATTTACGGCCTTTTTCGATGGTTCCTTGCGTGTCGAACGACAGGCGTGCATCTGTCTCTGTCGATACCCGGCCCGGAATAATTTTTAATATTTCGAGCCCGAAGACGATCAACAGCTGATCAATAATATCGCGTGTCGACAAACTGGAATGATCACGTACAGCTTTTTCCATGAGCGGTTGGTAATCCGCTTTTTGCACGGCTTTCAGGATCAAAGATGGATTCGTCGTCGCATCGCGTGGCGCGAACGCTTTCATCGTCTGAAAATCACCGGTGTCGGCAACGATGGTGGTGAACTGCTTGAGTTGTTCTAATTGGTTCATGGCAAGGTATCGGTACGGTGAAGGGTTGATCGAAAACTTTACTAGTCCTAATGGTTATTCTACGCAGAATTTGAGCGCAAGCCAAAATCACGGCAGTTACCACCTTCTCATTTGTATCCAGGTGATGCGATTAGTTCCTTACCGCCTATTTCCTTTTGTGCATAACGCTGCGTTAGCGCCGTTGATGATGGTGACAAGTCTTATAAATTAATAGCGTTATCTGTCTTATTTTGAGCGTTTACTGATATCAGGCGAATACCGCGACTTTATAGAATGATGATGTTGAATAATTTCAAAAAAACAACATGATCGATCCCATTCGGCCAGGGATTCTTATCGATAAAATGAAGGGTAAAAATGTATGATAAATCCAAGAGTGATCACCTGTCAGCCACAATCTCTACATCATATAATCCCAGAAAATCCTACTGCTATTGTTCCACTGCAAAATACGCCGGATCAACAAACGATCGTCATGGCGGCAGACATAAGAGAACTCCCTCTCCCGAGGGAACAAATTGAATCTCTGAATCCCTCCAGACAGGCAATGTTGTGGATACTCGATTCTCCGTCACAATTTTTTAACGATCTGCAGGAAATGGCTACGCAGCAGATCAATGATGAAATAAAGGACGTACGAGGAAAGGTGTTCGACGTCAGGGCAGATTTGGACAAACGCAATCCGAGAGCGCAAGTTGATGGCCTAAGCAAAGCGCTTATAAAGTATCATGTGGCCCGCGATTCAGGAGAGAGTCCTGCGTTGGTTCAGGCGCTAAGTGACAAAGTTGATGTCTTAATGGCCAGTATGAAAATGAGTACCAACACCAGCCTTTTTCTTCAGATACTCAAGGCCGGGATGGCGATACGGACGCCATTGCTTATACAGCAGCTTGCAATTGGGGGAGATGCGCCAGAGCTGCCGGGAGTGTCTGCAAAAGTGGGTGTGCAAATTCAAACAGTATTCCCTTCACTTTCTCTCTGTCAATGCTTGGGTAACGTGCAAGTGAATCCCGAGACACATATTCAGGCTTTTGCTCACTTTGAAACTGGCTGGTCAGCACCTTTCGGAGAAACTATTAAAGCTGGCGCGTATGTGGCGGATATAGAACATATTGGATTTGATTACAGATTATCTCAAAATGGAGAAGGCATGTTGCCCTTCTCGCTGGATAATTTATGTATTGCTTTTGAATCGGTTCAACGTGCTGAAGTGAATGTTTCAGTGAAGCAATCTACAGATCATGTGCAATTTAATGAGCAACTTACCTTCGGTGCTGATTTTGTACAACAACGCCTTTTCGATTGCACTTCAAGCGGGATGATCGCTGCTGGAGGACATGCCGCTATTCAGACCGCATCTGCATTGGTGGCCACCGGTGCGGTAGCCACTGTTATGTCTCAGGTAGTGGTCGGTACTGCTAGTATTCCGCTTCTGTTTGCGTCAGCAGTGGGAGGATGCTTCCTTGGTGGAAAAATGACCAGCGCTATGAATTTTTTACCGCCAACAAAAGTAGTCAATATTGCTGAGGGTTTTACGGCTGGTATCGATTTTGGCGCGAATAGTAGCAAACCTGTTCTGGATGGCCTCAAAGTAAGTATGCGAAATCTGGACCGATTAAATGCCTCGGTTGTGAGTGTTAAAGACAATACGCGCAATGTATACGCTACCGCTAATGATCGGGAAGTGATGACTATATCTACTCAGAGCGATGGAGGACCTGAAGCTGTTTTGGACATCCGCGAGGCCACCGAAGATTTCGAAATGCGATCTATTCATGATGATTCGGGAGAATCGCCGGAATCAATGGAATCAATGGAAGCACAGGAAACGCCGGAAACAGTACTCAGACAGCGTGTGACCCAGGAATTATCGGTCAACAGCGCCTATTCTTCAATGCGCTCAAGAGCTAATAGTCGTTCGGACAATACGAAACTGTAGTTAGTTATCGAAAAGCATTTACATGCGACACTTAGTGAAGGACGCGTGTATCCGGTTTTTAATATCAGATGCACCCGTCATTTTCATATTAATCAAAGGGCTGTCGATGCTTTATTTTCTAGTTATTTCAACTTTTATTTTATGAGCGTTGTCATCGTTTTACACGTCGATCCACGGTCCAATAGTAAACTACTGTATCTTGGCTTAGCCTCAAATATTACTTGACCTTCCCATAGGGGGAATGATGATAATGCACTGTTAATATTTTTTAACGACGCCAAGTGACAATATTGCATTACCTGGGATGTATTTTTTAGGAACAAAAAATGGAAAATTAGCTGCCAAAAATTTGTCGTTACTTGACAATAATTACCGCTGCTGTTTACTATAAATTAAGTAAAAATTTAAGAATAATGAAACTCTCCCGCCCGTCTCGCCTGATTGCCACAATCATTGTGCTGATCAGCATGCTGTTCATGCAGCTTGCTGTGGCTGGATATGCTTGCCCAGGCCTGAAGATAGGACAGGTTAGCGAGTCGGTAACGATGGAGGTGGATCAGGCGATGGTTGGCTGTCAGGGCATGGATACGATGCAGCCGAGTTTGTGCCAGGCGAACGATCAGGCAGGTAATCAATCACTTGACAAACCCGAGTTGCCGCATGTTAAAGCCTTTGTAGCGGCCACACTGACCTTGGTAGTGCACGATGTGGCGCTCATCGATACGCCAATTACCACGCATGCAGAATCCCTCCTTTTAACGCGGACCACGGCGCCGCCATTGTCCATCCGCAACTGTTGCTTCCGCATTTAATTTCCCAGATCGCCTAGTCCGTCATCGACGTGCCGTGAGCACGTCTGATGTTGTCTTTCGCTATCTGGAGCTTTCATGTCATCGCCGATGCTATCCCCGCCTGCTGCGCACCCTCAAGTGCGCACTGCGATTGTTCGTTTTTTCCTAAGAATTAGTCTGATCGCATCAGCATTATCGCTGGTGCACCCTGCCAATGTTTACGCAGTTGAGGTTCCGCTGACGTTGGCCGAGGCACAGCGCCGCGCCGTAGAACGTTCGCGCCAGCTGACCGCTCAGGATTTCTCTGTCGCCTCTGCGCGTGACATGGCGATTGCTGCAGGTCAGTTGCCTGATCCGGTATTGAAAGTCGGTATCGACAATCTGCCAGCCACGGGCCGCGATCGTGGCAGTCTCAATAACGATTTCATGACCATGCGTCGGGTCGGCCTGATGCAGGAAATCACACGTTCCGATAAACGCCGACTACGTTCTGACCGTTTCGAGCTTGAGGCACAAAAAAGCCTTACCGAGAAAACCGTAACAACCGCTGCAATTGAGCGCGATACGGCTCTGGCGTGGCTTGACCGGTATTACGCAGACGCGATGGCCCAGGTTGTTGCCGAGCAAGGTGAGCAGGCCAAACTTGAAATCCAATCAGCCGAAGGGGCATATCGCGCCGGTCGTGGCAGCCAAGCCGACGTTTTTGCTGCCCGCAGCGCGCTAGCGATATTTGATGATCGTGCCAGCGAAATACAGCGCCGTGTGCGCAATGCCAATATTATATTGGCACGCTGGATCGGCGATGTAGCCAGCTTATCCCTGGCCGCGAAACCTGCCACCAATACTATCCGGCTGGACCCGGCGACGTTGAATACGCAGCTTGAACATCATCCTCAAATAGCTGTTCTCACCAAGCAGGTGGAAGTCGCCGAAGCCGACGCCAAACTGGCGAAGGCCAACGAACAAGCCGACTGGACCGTCGAGGTCGCGTTCCAGCAACGTGGCTCTGCGTATTCGAATATGGTGTCGGTTGGCGTTTCGATTCCACTGCAATGGGATCGGAAGAACCGCCAGGATCGCGAACTCTCTTCCAAACTGGCGCTAGTCGAACAAGCCAAAGATATCCGCGAGGATACGTTGCGCGCGCATATTGCAGAGACGCGCAGCATGATCGACGAATGGCATAACGATCGCGAGCGTTCTGTGCGCTATGAACGCGAACTGATTCCGCTAGCCAATCAACGCACGGGAGCAACGATTGCCGCCTACCGTGGTGGCAAAGCCAGTTTGGTAGACGTACTGGCGGCCCGTCGCAATGATATCGATATCCGCATTCAGGCGTTACAACTGGCAACTGACACCGACCGTCTGTGGGCGCAACTCAATTTTCTATTTCCTACCGACGATCTGATGGCGCAAACGGGAATGAACAAGGATACCAAATGAAGCATAAGAAAATTCTCGTCTCCGCTGCCGCTGCCGCTGTCGTTGTGCTCGTAGCAGCCGGTTATGGCTTATATGCGGCTGGCATGCATCAGGGCAGGAAGATCACGACGCCATTATCGAGTGCCACGGCTAATAGCGATACTGGTAAAAAAGTACTGTATTGGCACGACCCGATGGTACCCGGGCAAAAGTTTGACAAGCCTGGCAAGTCGCCGTTTATGGATATGCAACTGGTACCGGTTTATGCTCACGGCGGGGGCGATGGTGCCGACGGTGCCGACGGTGCCGACGGTGCCGACGGTGCCGGCGGTGGCAAGGTCAATATCAGCCCGCGCGTCCAACAAAATCTGGGTATCCGTACCGCCGAAGTCACTCGGGGAAACCTGACGTCGGCAGTCGTTGCCGTTGGTAGTGTTGCCTACAACGAACGCGATGTGGTATCGATGCAGGCACGCAGCAACGGTTTTCTCGAACGACTGTTTGTGCGTGCGCCCCTTGATCCGGTCCGCAAAGGGCAAGCGTTGGCGCAATTGTATGTGCCGGAGTGGATCGCGGCGCAGGAAGAGTACCTATCTGTCAGACGCATGGAGGGGAATGGGTTAGAGACGCTGCTTGATGGTGCGCGCCAACGCATGCGGCTGGTCGGCATGACTGATGAACAGATACGTCTGGTCGAATCCAGCGGCAAGGTGCAAGCGCGTCTGACTATTGTTGCGCCGATTAGCGGCGTTGTTTCGGAGCTTACGGTGCGTGAAGGGATGACCGTGATGGCGGGCGCGCCGATGTTCAAAATCAATGGCCTGGGCACGATCTGGATTAATGCCGACATACCGGAGAGCGTCTCCGCTCAGGTGCGTCCAGGCAATGCGGTTGAGGCGCGCACGCCTGCGTTGCAAGGAATGGTATTTCAGGGGAAGGTCAGCGCAATCTTGCCGGACGTGAATGCCACTACTCGCACACTGAAGGCACGTATTGAGTTAGCGAATCCTACCGGTCAACTAGTGCCAGGTATGTTTGCGATGCTCAATTTGTACCCCGCTACGCGTAAGAACCTCTTGCTAATACCTACGGAAGCGGTGATTCAGACAGGCACTCGCAGCTTGGTCATGGTGGCGCAAGGGGAGGGTAAGTTTCTCCCAGTCGAGGTTGAGGTCGGTAGCGAAACCAACGGTCAGACCGAAATTCGCAAAGGATTGGAAGTCGGGCAGAAGGTCGTGGTCTCCGGTCAGTTCCTGGTTGATTCCGAAGCCAGCCTGAAGGGAGCCGAAACCCGCATGAGCCCAATGAATGCACCAATGAGCGGTATGGATGCACCCACACCGGCCAACGCCACCGTTGCGCAAACCGGCAAAGGCACTGGACCTATGCACCGCGGCCAAGGTAAGGTCGAAAGTATTAACAAAGAAGAGATCACCATTTCTCATGGTCCGATTCCAACTCTGCAATGGGGGCCAATGACGATGGGATTCAAATTGCCAGCGAGTGGTTTGCCGCATAACGTTGCAGTGGGTGACACCGTCGTTTTCGAGATTCGTCCGATCAAGGATGGCGCATTTGAGATCAGCTCTATCAAGCCGCTCAACACGAACGACGCAGCGAAGAAGCCAATGGGAGCTGCGCAATGATCGCCAGACTAATCCGGTGGTCAATTGCGAACCGTTTTCTGGTGCTATTGGTGACGCTGATGGTGACCGCTTGGGGCATCTGGGCACTTTCGCGCACACCGCTGGATGCTATTCCCGATCTGTCTGACGTACAAGTCATTATCCGCACCAGCTATCCAGGTCAGGCACCACAAATCGTCGAGAATCAGGTGACTTATCCGCTGACGACGACCATGCTGTCGGTGCCGGGGGCCAAGACTGTGCGGGGATATTCATTTTTCGGTGATTCTTTCGTCTACGTATTATTTGAAGATGGCACCGACCCTTACTGGGCGCGCTCGCGCGTGCTGGAATATTTGAACCAGGTCCAGTCGCGCCTTCCGCCGCAAGCCAAAACCGCGCTCGGGCCGGACGCGACCGGTGTCGGCTGGATCTACGAATATGCGTTGGTGGATCGCAGCGGTAAGAATGATCTGTCGCAGTTGCGAGCCTTACAGGATTGGTTTCTCAAATACGAGTTGAAAACAATACCGAATGTATCTGAAGTCGCCAGCATTGGCGGCATGGTAAGGCAGTACCAGATTGTGCTCGATCCTGAAAAGATGCGCGCTTACAACATCCCGCAAGGCAAGATTATCGAGGCGGTGCAGAAAGCGAATCAGGAAACTGGCGGCTCGGTGCTGGAACTGGGGGAAGCAGACTACATGGTGCGCGCATCGGGTTATCTGAAGTCGCTGGACGATTTCCGCAAAATTCCTTTAATGACCACCGAGGCGGGTGTATCAGTGCGGTTGGCTGACGTAGCGCGGATTCAGATTGGTCCAGAAATGCGGCGCGGGATTGCCGAACTAAATGGTGAAGGTGAAGTCGCTGGTGGCGTGATCATTATGCGTTCTGGGAAGAACGCACTGGATACCATCGCTGCCGTGAAGGCGAAGCTGGCGATATTGAAAGCCAGTCTGCCGCCCGGCGTCGAGATCGTCCCGACCTATGACCGGTCGAACCTGATCAAACGCGCGGTCACCAATTTGAAAGACAAATTGATCGAGGAATTCATCGTCGTCGCTGTGGTCTGCGCGATCTTTCTGTTTCACCTGCGTTCGGCACTTGTTGCCATCATCACGCTTCCGATCGGTATCCTGATCGCTTTTATTGTCATGTATTACCAGGGTGTTAACGCCAATATCATGTCGCTGGGTGGTATCGCTATCGCCGTCGGTGCCATGGTCGATGCGGCGGTGGTGATGATCGAGAATGCGCACAAACATATCGAAGCCTGGAACCACGCCCATCCCGGAACAAAATTAAAAGGCAACGACCACTGGCGCGTTATCGGCGACGCCGCCGCCGAGGTTGGTCCAGCGCTATTCTTTTCGCTGTTGATCATCGTACTTTCTTTTATTCCGGTGTTCACGCTGGAAGCGCAGGAAGGGCGGTTATTCGCGCCTCTGGCCTTTACCAAAACGTATGCGATGGCTGCGGCGGCCGGTTTGGCCGTGACGTTGATTCCTGTCTTGATGGGTTACTTGATACGCGGTCGGATACCGGAAGAGCAAAAAAATCCGCTCAATCGCTTTCTGATCGCGTTGTACCGCCCGTTGCTTGATATCGTACTGCGGTTTCCGAAGCTAACCTTGCTGGGTGCAGCGTTGGTGGTGATCGTAACGATCTGGCCGATGCGGCATCTTGGCGCTGAATTTATGCCACCGCTGGATGAAGGAGATGTGCTGTACATGCCATCTGCATTGCCGGGCCTGTCAGCGGGCAAGGTGTCACAGTTGCTACAACAGACTGATCGTCTGATTAAAACCGTACCAGAGGTTCAGACCGTGTTTGGTAAAGCAGGGAGAGCCGAGAGCGCCACTGATCCGGCGCCGCTGGAAATGTTTGAAACCATCGTTCAGTTCAAGCCGCACACTCAATGGCGACCCGGCATGACGCCGGACAAGCTGATTCAGGAACTCGACCGCATAGTCAAGGTCCCTGGGCTGTCTAACATCTGGGTTCCACCGATTCGCAACCGGATCGACATGCTGGCAACAGGTATAAAAAGTCCGGTCGGTATCAAGGTTGCGGGGGCCAGCTTGCTGGAAATTGACCGTATTACGCAAGCCATCGAACATGCTGTCAAGCACGTACCCGGTGTGTCGTCGGCGCTGGCTGAGCGTTTGAACGGCGGCCGCTATATCGATGTTGACATCAATCGCGATACGGCCGCGCGCTATGGTTTAAATATCGCTGATGTGCAAAGCATCGTCTCCACGGCGATTGGCGGCGACAACATTGGTGAAACCATTGAGGGCTTGCAGCGCTTCCCGATCAATGTGCGTTATCCGCGCGAGGTGCGAGACTCTATCGAAAAGCTACGCCAGTTACCAGTCTTGACCGATCGCGGCGCGCAGATTCAACTGGGTGATGTCGCTGCCATTCGCATTAACGATGGCCCGCCGATGCTGAAAAGTGAAAATGCACGGTTGTCGGGCTGGGTCTATGTTGATATTCGGGACCGCGACCTAAGCTCCACCGTACGCGATATGCAGCAAGCCGTCGCCAAAGAAGTCGCATTACCGGCTGGCTACTCTGTTGCATGGTCTGGACAATTCGAGTATCTGGAACGTGCCACCGCCAAACTCAAAGTCGTCGTTCCGGCCACCTTGCTGATTATCTTCGTCCTGCTGTATCTGACCTTCCGGCGTTTCGACGAAGCGGCCTTGATTATGGGGACGCTGCCGTTTGCGCTGGCGGGCGGTATCTGGCTGTTATGGCTGCTCGACTATCACCTGTCGGTCGCTGGCGGCGTCGGTTTCATCGCATTGGCGGGCGTCTCCGCCGAGTTCGGGGTGATTATGTTGCTTTACCTGAAACACGCCTGGGAACAGCGTCTGGCTAACGGCAAGGATAGTGAGGCAGATTTGATCGATGCGATTCGGGAGGGTGCAGTGTTACGGGTCCGCCCCAAGGCGATGACGGTCGCGGTCATCATCGCTGGGCTAGTGCCGATTATGCTGGGCACTGGCACTGGATCGGAAGTCATGCAGCGCATCGCGGCACCGATGGTGGGTGGAATGATTACGGCACCGTTGCTATCAATGTTTGTCGTGCCTGCGGTCTATTTGCTGTTACGGCGGCGTCAGCTGCGACGGAGTCGAATCGCCGCCAGCATGGCTATTGCGAGCACAACCTTAAAAGTAGAAGCATAGAGGTAGAAGCATAGGGCCTGAATAGCACGTTTTATGGTCGCCATTGAGACGACCAAGAAGTAGCAGCAATTGTGTGTGAAGTATCAGATGCCCGCCATCCGCACCATGTTCGTTGAATGGATGGAGGCAGTCAGTTTTAAATCATCTCTCTTAACTTAATAAGGAAATAAATATGAAATCTATCGTAACGCTGGCCCTGATGATGACGTTATCAGCATCCGCCTTGGCCACGGCGCAATCTGGTGGTATGAAGGACATGGACATGAACATGAAGACCATGGACATGAAGACCATGCCTATGGATAAAATGGGTTCCGATTCCAGCGTCAAAGCAACCAGCCACAAGGCGACTGGTACGGTGAAGGCAGTTGATCCGACCAAGGGCACAGTGACGTTGGTACACGGACCGGTGAAAAGTTTGAATTGGCCAGCAATGACAATGACTTTCTCGGTGAAAGACAAGATGTTCTTCGACAAACTTTCTGTCGACAAAAAAGTGACGATCGACTTTACCAAACAGGACGCGAAGTATGTCGTAACCGCTGTGAACTAAGGTGGTCAAAGGGCTGAGTACCTAGTTCTGTTTAATGTACCAGCCTTTTCTCACCGAGCAGATCGTCTTTGTGTTGCACTGATAGCGCATGCGCGAACCAATCGTCAGCCACTCGGACCTGCCGTTGTAATGTGAACAAACTGCACATTTTAAAGAGCGCATCAAGCTTCACAACTCCGTCTTTCGATTTTCCTTCTTATGATATAGTCCCCCATCCTATTTATTAAGGGGAAAATATGGGCCACACCATCCGCGACAAACAGAAACTTTTAAACCGTGTGCGTCGCATTCGAGGACAAATTGATGCGATTGAGCGCGCCTTGAGCGAGGAAAGTGACTGCATCACTGTATTGCAGCAAATTACCAGTTGCCGAGGTGCTATGAACGGCTTGCTCGCTGTGGTATTGGAGGATCATATTCGTACTCACTTGGTCGATGCCGATCCTCATCCACATGATGGCGTGCAGGGTGATGCAAAGGAGCAACTGATTGAAGTTGTTCATAGCTATTTTAAGTAAATCTATGATGAATAAACCATACGGTGCTCCATTTGAAATTGATCATCATCACTTTTTTTAGGGGAAGATCACGACAAAGAGCGCGCGCAAAAGCGCGGTTGTGATCTTGCTTTGCAGTGCCATGATATAGGCCGACATTATCGGCGTTCATCAGCTCGACGTTTTAGCCTTGCCTATGTTGGCGCTGTAGTGTCAGTAGTGACGCAGGAGTCAGCGCATGGTCCATCGTTCTGCCAGCATCTATGGCGGCAGGTCACAGGGTTCGCACCTAAGATATGAGTGGGAGTTCACCTTGTATTGATATCTGTAAATTTGACGGAAAATGTGGTTTCTGCATTGCCTGCCTGCGCACGCGCGACGAGTGTAAGGAGTGGAAAAAGATGAAAGATAACCGACGTCATCAAATAATTAATGTCCGTCGAAGAAGAGAAGCAAAATTGCCCAGCGGAGCCGAGTCATCACCCGAATCAACGATTGGCTGATGGTTGTGGGATTTATTTCCCAACGCAAAATTGGGTTTAAACTATATTAGTTAGACAATGGATCCATCATGCATAAAGGCGTTATTTACGCGCTGTTAGCGGCGGCGTTGTTTGGTGCCAGTACCCCATTTTCCAAGTTGCTTGTGGGTCAAATGGCACCGGTCATGGCTGCAGGACTGCTTTACCTTGGGAGCGGGGTTGGTCTGCTCGCATGGTATGCGATACGTACCATCGCGACTTACGACAAGAAAAAACGAACTGACGGCCTCACGGGCCGCGATCTCCCGTGGTTAGCTGGGGCAATCCTATTCGGTGGTGTTGCCGGGCCGGTACTATTGCTGGTTGGTTTGATGCATGTTCCGGCTTCGTCTGCCTCGTTATTGCTCAATATGGAAGGCGTATTAACCGCCTTACTAGCCTGGTTTGTTTTTCGTGAAAATTTCGACCGCCGTATATTCATGGGAATGATTTTCATTGTATTGGCGGGTATTTTTCTGTCAGGGGAGCAGACCAAGGAGCTAGGCACGCCTTGGGGAGCGCTGGCTATCATTGCCGCGTGTATATGTTGGGCCATCGACAATAATCTGACCCGAAAAGTATCAGGAAGCGATGCCGTGCAAGTAGCTGGAATGAAAGGTCTGGTGGCAGGACTGGTGAATCTGTCGATTGCGCTGGCTATGGGTTATTCTGTGCCGGAAGGTCGTACTGTATTGAGTGCCGGAATTGTCGGTTTCTGCGGTTACGGCCTCAGTCTAGTGATGTTTGTACTGGCATTGAGGCATCTCGGCTCGGCCCGGACCGGTGCTTATTTTTCTGCCGCACCGTTTGTGGGCGCGATCATGTCACTATTCATTCTTGGTGAAGTTCCCGGTAACGTATTTTGGATGAGTGCGGCGTTGATGGGGATTGGCATCTGGTTGCACGTGACGGAAAGGCATGCGCACGAGCATGCCCATTTGCCGATGCCACATTCTCATTCCCACATGCATTACCATGATATCCATCATCAACACGCACATGACTTTCCATGGGACGGCAAAGAACCGCATAACCACGCCCATCAGCAGCAAGCGTTGGTGCACACACATGCCCATTTTCCAGACTTGCATCATCGGCATCGGCATTGAGGGAGCTACATTTCGAAACTAGTTTCAGATAGGGATCACCTTACGTAGTCAAGGTGGCGGTCTCCTCTACGCCAATCGTAGTGTTTCAAGGATGATCTCGGTGTGTTGGCAAGTTGGTACGTGCCATGCACTTACCAAGTAGGAGTGTTTCAACAATTTTCAGCGTATAAGAGTAATCCTGGACACGAAAAATTGCAGCTTGCTCTAGAATAAATAGCCGTCCTTGCCTCGATTTTTTCCGCATCCAGCGGTTATGTCGTGTGGTTTTTGCATTCTTCACCTTGTATCCCTGTTTTTTAAATTATAATTAATTCATGGCTAAAATCCTGAAAATTGCGTTGTTATGGCTGGTGATGATTGCGCTCCCGACGCAAGGCTTCGCATCAGCTATGATGATCGGTTGTGGATCCAGCCATCACCACACAGCGGAAGTTGCCTCAACGGGGGGTGATCATGCCACTAGTCAACAAAGTGATCATTTCGATTCTGATCATGGTGTTACTGGCAGTGACGGGTTTCTCTCTAAAGCGAATGGCAAGCAATCGAGCTTTAGCAAATGTGGTACTTGTGCCGGTTGCTGTCTTGGGACCGCTGCATTTCTTCCATCGATGGCTACATTCAACGTGCCAACGGCAATAGGCAGCGCGCTACGTATTCCTAGCGAGAAACGTTTTACTGTCATTTTTCCAGACGGCCTTGAACGGCCACCTCATCTCCTCTTTATTTAAAAAGCAAATTTAATTTTTTGCACAGGGCTATTCTAGCCACCGCTGCATAGTTAAATTCTGCACATCCACGTCATGCCCACTTGTTGTGCGCATTCTGACTTTATTTGACTTTGATCTTCGATAGACATCATGAACTCCACCCTTTTTACGAGGTGCGTTCTCTCTGCCTGCGCCTGGTTAATACCATTCGCTGTCGGGGCGAAAGTAACCTCTGACGATGCACAAAACGTGCGAGCCACATCCGCTAGTACGCCGTATAAATCCGTTTTTTTGGATTACAAAAGTTATCAGGATCCTGATGTTCAGGCTTGGAAGAAGTCCAACGCTGACGTGAGCGAGATTGATGCGATGAAGGCCTCCAGCATGGGAGGCATGAAAGGCATGTCTGACAAAAGCATGGATAATATGAAAGAAAATAGTCCCATGCTCGCAGATAAAAAAGCAGCATCGCCGCCCGATCAAATGCCACCCGCTATGCCAGTGCACGACGGCATGCAATCACGCTAAGGAGCGATCATGCGATTATCTTCTGTTTCTTTTTGCCGGCTTGTTCTTACAGCCTCGGTTTTATTCTTGGGTGGTTGTGCTTCGCTGTCGCAGGACGGCGGCTTTTCGTCGGTTCAGTCTATGACGAAGGAGCGCATCGGTCAGGAAGTCAAGTGGGTCAAATCTGACGCGGACGTCAATAGTGTTGCCATGACCATTGAACCACTTCTCACAAAGCCACTAAACGTTGACGATGCGGTAAAGATCGCCTTACTTAATAACAAAGGTCTGCAAGCGAGTTACAGCGAACTGGGTATCGCTGAAGCTAATTTTGTACAGGCTGGGCGCCTCAAGAATCCTTCTTTTACGTTCGGTCGTTTGCGCCGCGGCGACGATATCGAGATTGATCGTACCTTAATGCTGCCTATCATGAGCTTGCTGACAATGCCCATTGCCAGCAAGCTTGAACGGCGTTACTTCGAGCAGGCACAATTGCTTGCTGCTGCGGAAGTTTTAGCTGTAGCCGATGCAACACGCCGCTCCTATTTTGCTGCCGTCTCAGCGCAGGAAACCGTTAAGTATTTGACGCAAGTCAGTACTTCCGCTGAAGGTGGCGCGCAACTGGCACGACAGATGGCGGCGGTTGGCAACTGGAGCAAACTGGAGCATTTGCGTCAGCAGTCTTTCTATGCAGACGTGACGGTGCAACTAGCACGGGCGGCACAGATGCAAGTCGCTGAACGTGAAAAACTGACACGGTTGCTTGGTTTATGGGGAAGCGGTACCGCGTTTCAATTACCGGCTCGCCTCCCTGATCTGCCTAAAGCGCCTGAAGAGATTGTCGATGTCGAAGTGCAGGCCATGCAAAATCGACTCGACATCATGATGGCGAAGCGCGAACTTGCCGCTCTGGCGACATCGCTAGGGCTTTCCAAGGCCACGCGGTTCATTAATATCCTCGATGTAGGATTAATGCATAACAACTATAACCAAAGTCCTTTGCGTGAGAATGGCTATTCGATTCAGCTTGAAATTCCCTTGTTCGATTGGGGCGGCGCACGGGTGGCAAAGTCCGAGGCGCTATACATGCAAGCGGTAAATCGTTCAGCCGAGTTGGCCGTAAACGCCCGCTCGGAGGTGCGCGTAGCGTACGCCGACTATCGCAGCTCTTACGATATCGCCCGCCATTACAGGGATGAAATCGTGCCTCTCAAGAAACGGATTTCGGACGAACAAATGCTGCGTTACAACGGCATGCTAATCAGCGTATTTGATTTGCTAGCTGACGCCCGCGCGCAAGTTATCAGCGTCAATGGCGCTATTGAAGCGCTGCGCGATTACTGGATCGCCGATTCCACCTTAAAAATGGCACAGACCGGCCGATCGTCGGTTAGCAGTAATAAAGCCGGTTTTTCTTCTGGCGCGGCCGCTGACTAATCGACAAACAATACAAGGATAATTATTATGGTCTCACGTAGAAATTTCATCAACGGTGCGGGCGCTGTCGCGATTGGCGCTGGTTTAGTCAGTCGGGTGGGGGCCGCATCACTTCCTGAAGCCGCCACAATGGCTGGGGCGACTACACAAGCGCCTCTCTCGCCATCTAACGGGCGTCCTTATAACCCGGTGGTCACTCTGAACGGCTGGACTTTGCCGTGGCGCATGAAAAATGGCGTTAAAGAGTTTCATCTGGTAGCCGAACCCGTAGTGCGCGAAATAGCGCCAGGGATGAAGGCCAACTTATGGGGCTATAACGGTCAGTCTCCGGGACCTACCATTGAGGTGGTAGAAGGCGATCAGGTACGTATCTTCGTCACCAATAAATTACCAGAACATACGAGCGTCCATTGGCATGGACAGCGCTTGCCGAATGGCATGGATGGCGTGACTGGCCTGACGCAACCCGGTATCCAACCGGGCAAAACATTCGTATATGAATTTATTGCAAAGCGTCCCGGTACGTTTATGTATCACCCGCACGCGGATGAAATGACACAAATGGCGATGGGCATGATGGGGCTGTGGATCACGCATCCGAAAGATCTGACTCAGCACCGTGTAGATCGTGATTTCTGCTTTTTGCTCAACGCTTATGACATTGATCCCGGCAGTTACACACCTAAAACCAGCACGATGCTCGACTTCAATTTGTGGACCTTCAATAGTCGTGCGTTCCCTGGCATTGATCCGATGGTGTGTAACCAGAATGACCGGGTGCGCATCCGCGTCGGCAACCTGACAATGACCAATCATCCGATCCATTTGCATGGGCATGAATTTGTTGTCGCAGGAACCGATGGCGGTTGGACGCCCCCTGGATCGCGTTGGCCTGAAGTGACGACAGATATCGCGGTAGGTCAAATGCGGGCGATTGAATTTGATGCTAATGCGCTAGGTGATTGGGCCTTCCATTGCCATAAGGCACATCACACCATGAACGCGATGGGTCATAACGTACCAACGATGATCGGCGTGGATCAACGCGATGTTCTCAGCAAAATTAACAAGCTGATACCGGACTATATGGTGATGGGCGACAAAGGCGGCTCAATGGGAGAGATGGAGATGCCTTTGCCCGACAACACTTTACCTATGATGACCGGTACCGGTCCGTTTGGCGGCATTGAAATGGGTGGCATGTTTACCACCGTAAAAATACGTCAAGGGATAGCGCGAAATGACTATAAGGACCCCGGTTGGTATAAGCATCCACCCGGCACAACGGCCTATGAATGGAAAAGTGACGATGCCGCGATGCCGGACGCTATGCAAGCGCCAGATGCCAAGCACATGGAGGCGAAGCCAGGTGAAAAAATTCTGAAGGTCATTAGGGGAGGCTCGCATAGCGACCATTAATAGTTTTTGCGATTTGTTTCTATTTTAGGCACTACAACATCTGGTTTTAACTATGAGGATAATTTTATGAAATCCACTTTAATCGCAACGATGCTGGCACTGTCCCTGTTATCGATGAATGTCTTCGCTCATGGTGACGATGGCCATGCTAAGGCAGATGACAAACAGGAAGGCTATGCCGCACCAATGGGGGTGCCGGGCGACGCAAGCAAGGTAGTTAAAACAATAGAAATTGATATGAACGACGCGATGCGTTTCACACCGGCGACCATCTCAATCAAACGCGGTGAAACGGTCAAGTTCGTTGTCAAGAATACCGGCCAGGTAAAGCACGAAATAGTTTTGGGTTCTATCTTAGAGCTAAAAGAACATGCCGCATTGATGATTAAATTTCCGGAAATGGAACACTCTGACCCTAATCAGGTATCTGTGGAACCAGGTAAAACCGGTGAACTGATTTGGCAGTTCAACAAAGCCGGTACATTCGATTTTGCCTGTCTACAACCAGGACATTTCGAAGCGGGGATGCGCGGGAATATCGTTGTCAAATAAATTTTTTCCACACATATCGTAAAGGATTTCAAATGAGAACCCATTCAATTCAATCGGCAGCGCGCGCCATGATAATCGCTGTCTCATTGACTATGCCGTTTGGTGCGATGGCGGCCGAAGAAATAGCCAAAGCTAACACTGCGGAAGTGCCATCCGCTGATGCTGCTGCCATGTCGACCGGAGAAGTCAAAAAAATTGATAAAGAAGCCGGTAAGATCACGATCAAGCATGGCCCATTGGCAAATCTGGAAATGCCAGCCATGACGATGGTTTTTAGGGTGAAAGATCCGGTAATGCTGGACCAGGTCAAACAAGGAGAGACGGTCAATTTCGTCGCTGAAAAAGTGAACGGTGCCTTGGTCGTAACAAAAATTGAGCTTGGTGGATAAGTGGCGTTTCACCCACTTCGCCGGAAACGCCCTTTTTTTGGAAGAAGCGCGAGCAATTCGCAATATGTGCTCCTCTATCCGGTGCTCCTCTAATTGCTCATTCCTATTTGCCTGATTATGATATAGTCCCCTATCCTATTTATGGAGTTGAAGATATGGGCCACACAATCCGCGACAAACAGAAACTTTTAAACCGTGTGCGTCGCATTCGAGGGCAAATCGATGCGATTGAGCGCGCCTTGAGCGAGGAAAGTGAGTGCATTACTGTATTGCAGCAAATTACCAGTTGCCGAGGTGCTATGAACGGCTTGCTCGCTGTGGTTTTGGAGGACCATATTCGTACCCATTTGGTCGACGCCGATCCTCATTCGCATGACGGTGCGCAAGGCGATGCAAAGGAGCAACTGATTGAAGTTGTCCACAGCTATTTTAAGTGAATCTATGATCAATAAACTTTATGATGCCCCGTTTGAAGTTGATCATCACCACGTTTTTTTAGGTGAAGGCCATGACAAAAACGAGCGCAAAACCTGGGCTGTGATTGTGCTTTGCACTGCTATGATGCTGGCCGAAATTATTGGTGGTCATTTATTTGGGTCGCTGGCCTTGGTGGCCGATGGCATGCACATGTCTACCCATGCAGGTGCGATGTTGATCGCGGCGTTAGCATACACTTACGCCCGCAAACATGCCAATGACACCCGCTTTGTGTTTGGAACAGGCAAGTTGGGCGACTTGGCGGGCTTTTCCAGCGCCATCATCCTAGCGATGATTGCTTTGTTCATTGGTTATGAAGCCATTGCCCGCCTTTTGTCGCCAGTACCTATTAGCTTTAGTGAGGCCATTCCCATTGCCGTGGTCGGATTGCTGGTGAATATTGCTAGCGCCTGGTTACTGAGCGGTGGTAACCATGCTGGCCATAGTCATGGGCATTCGGATAGCGATCAACACGATCACGCCGCACATGGTCACAGTGAAGAAGTTCACAACATAGAAACCTCTGGCGGGTTGTTGGTACTCTCCATTTTTGAGGACGGCGTCCCGCCTGTTTTTCGCATCAAAGCAGAAACCGCGGGTGCCAGTTTACCCACAGGGGAAGTGTGTGTCACGACCGTGCGTCCGAACGGTACCCGCCAAATATTCTCCTTCAAACAAACATTGGATTATCTTGAGTCAACGACAGAGATTCCCGAGCCTCACGCGTTTACAGCTTTACTAACACTGCCGCAAGGTGTTCACAGTGTTGCCTTTGAAGAGCATGCGCATCAGCAAGAAAGTGATACGATTGATCGCCGTGACCACAACATGCGTGCAGCCTATATTCACGTCATTGCCGATGCAGCGGTCTCGGTATTGGCGATTATTGGTCTTCTGTTGGCACAATCATTTGGCTGGCTATGGATGGACCCACTTGCTGGCCTTGTCGGTGCATTAGTGATTGCAAACTGGTCCTATGGTCTGATTCGCGATACAGGCGCAAACCTGGTGGACGTCAGCCCTGATGATTTATTGCCTGGCAAGGTCAAGGCAATTGTTGATACTGCCGGCGATAAGTTGATCGATTTGCATGTTTGGCGTCTTGGCCCCGGCCACTTTGGTGCCGTAATTTCAGTGGTGACTGACAAGCTAGCGCATGGTCCATCTTTCTATCACGCTCTGTTACGGCAAGTTACAGGACTATCGCACATTACAGTGGAAGTCCATATGCCGCAATTGGCCGCTAAAATATGAGTGTGAAATCACCCTGTATAGAGGTCTGTAAATTTGACCGAAAATCTGGCTTCTGCACCGCTTGCCTGCGCACGCGTGACGAGTGCAAGGGATGGAAAAAAATGAAAGATAACCAACGCCATCAAATAATCAATGACCGCCGAAGACGAGAAACAAAGCTGCCCGCCGGAGGCGA
Source organism: Glaciimonas sp. Gout2 (assembly GCF_035018905.1). Taxonomy (NCBI): domain Bacteria; kingdom Pseudomonadati; phylum Pseudomonadota; class Betaproteobacteria; order Burkholderiales; family Oxalobacteraceae; genus Glaciimonas; species Glaciimonas sp. Gout2. The sequence goes on from NZ_JASJXA010000012.1 coordinate 126,015, forward strand.
GTCATCGCCCTAATCAAAAATAGGCCGATTGTCGCGGAATCTATTTCATCAGGAGAAGATGGCGTCAATAGGGTTAAGCATTAGAATCATTGCGTACAAAGGCATTATTTATCCGCTGCTAGCGGCGGCGCTGTTTGCTCCCAGTACGCCATTTTGCAAGTCTATGTGGAATAACGCAGACTTAGTCGAGGATCAAAAGAGGTGTACTTTCGGGCGCATTTGAGATGCGCCACCTCAATGTTTAATCTGGCCTTATCTGATCGATGAAATGTCTTAAAGTAATGACAGTAAGAGCGCCGGATACGCGGCAATAAGCTTAACAGGATGCAAATAGGCGGCCTTATGCGCCGCCTATTTTATTCGCTAATATTACATTTATCTTGTCATGGATGAGAGCACGGTGATGGTGTGCCGTTACTTAACTAACTCTCTGCTCCGACTCAGGATCAAAAAATACCGCCTTCGATAAGTCGAAAGCCAATTGCATTTGTTCCTTCGGTTTTGCGGCTGCGCGAGGATGGGTGCGGCAGGTGACGCGTGCACCATTGAAGTACGTGAATACGAGCGTGTCAGGGCCGGTTGGCTCGGTCATTTCGATGGTGCAGGAGACTTCGCTCGGACGATAGTCATCATGTGAAATCGAAGCGCCAATTTCTGCACCGCGGGCGCTTTGTGCATCAGTGACGTGTTCCGGACGAATCCCCAAGATGATTTCGCGACCGATCCAACTGGCAATGGCGGGTGTTTCTGTATGCGTTGGGGGCAGCGGAACCAATGTGGATTGTCCGTCATGTTCCAGATTGAAGGCAGCACCGCCATTGCTTCCGTGCGAGACCAGTTTGCCGCGCAGGAAGTTCATTGACGGCGAGCCGATAAACCCAGCCACAAACAAATTTTGGGGATTGTCGTAGATGTCTTGTGGCGTGCCGAATTGTTGCACCACGCCGTCTTTCATGACGGCAATTTTGTCACCCAGCGTCATCGCTTCGATCTGATCGTGGGTAACGTAGACGATAGTGCTGCCAAGACGTTGATGCAATAATTTAATTTCTGCCCGCATTTCTACCCGTAGTTTGGCATCCAGATTGGATAACGGTTCATCAAATAAAAACAGCGACGGATCACGTGCGATAGCCCGGCCCATGGCCACGCGTTGGCGCTGGCCGCCCGAAAGAAGGGCTGGCTTGCTGTCTAACAGATGGGTAATTTGAAGGGTTTGTGCTACCCGGTCGACGATTTTTTTCTGTTCGGCTTTGGGTACTTTGCGGATGCCAAGACCAAACGAAATATTTTCGCGCACGGTCATGGTTGGATACAAAGCATACGATTGAAATACCATCGCGATGTCACGCGCCTTTGGTGGGATATCGTTGACCACGCGGTCGCCGATCATGATTTCCCCTTCGGAGACAGTTTCCAGCCCGGCGATCATGTTCAGCAGCGTCGACTTGCCGCACCCGGAGCCACCGACCAAAATCAGAAATTCCCCATCTGCAATCTCCAGATCAATACCTTTGAGAACTTCATTGCCGTTTGGATACACTTTGCGCACATTGCGAATTGATAAACTAGCCATCTTTACTCCATCCCTTGATCGATCTTTACAGTCGAAATGATTATGTCGACTGATGCAAAATAAGAGGGTTACATTCACCCGTTAGTGAGTCAGTTGTGAGTCGTTGTGAGTCTTTGGTGAGTCTTCAGTCACGCCACAACAATAGTTGCGGTGAACGGTTTTCAGCCTTTCACAGCGCCAGCAGTTAGCCCGCGGACAAAATATTTTCCAGCCAGCAAGTACACCACCAATGTCGGCAATGCAGCGATGATCGCGGCGGCCATATTGACATTGTATTCAGTCACCCCGGTCGAGGTATTGACCAGATTGTTGAGCGCGACTGTGACTGGTTTAGCGTCCGAGCCACCAAACACCACGCCGAACAAAAAGTCATTCCAGATTTGCGTAAATTGCCAGATGAAGCAGACCATGAAAATCGGCAGCGACAATGGGAAAATAATTTTGCGATAAGTCATGAAGAAACCTGCGCCATCAATACGTGCCGCCTTCACCAGCTCCTCTGGCACCGTAATGTAGTAATTGCGGAAGAACAAGGTGGTGAACGCGATGCCGTACACAATGTGTACAAACACCAGGCCGGGCGTTGTATTGGCTAAATTGACCATCCCCAACAAACGCGCCATCGGCAGAATAACAACCTGAAACGGAATGAAGCAGCCGACCATCAGTGCGGTAAAGACAATCTCAGACCCGCGGAAGCGCCAATGCGCGAGCACGTAACCATTCAGTGAACCGATGAGAGTCGATATGAGTACGGCCGGAATCGCCATTCTGAGTGAGTTCCAGAAGTAGGGGGCCAGGCCGTTGCAATCGACGCCCGTACATGCGTGACCCCATGCTTTGATCCATGCTGCGCCGGTGAGAGTGTGCGGTAGCGAGAGTAGATTGCCTGTGCGTATTTCATCCAGCGTTTTGACGGATGTACTCAGCATCACATACAGCGGTATCAGGTAATACAGCGCGCAAAAAATCAACAGTACGTAAATCGCCGCACGACCGATTGTAAGCTTGGAACCCTCGTGGTGGATGGTGCTGCCGTTGCTTTTAGTGTTGCTCATGCGGTTAGCGGCCATTGCGCGCTCCTTTCGTTTCCAGGTACATCATCGGCACTAATACTGCCATGACGGTTGCCAGCATCATCATTGCCGACGCCGCGCCCAATCCCAGTTGACCGCGGGAGAATGAATATTGATACATGAAGATTGCCGGTACGTCGGACGAAGTGCCAGGACCGCCAGCAGTTAACGCCATCACCAGATCGAAACTCTTAATAGCGATGTGGGCAAGTATCAGTAAGGCGCTAAAAAATACCGGACGTAAAGCAGGGATGACAATGCGCCGATAGATCGTTGGCAGGCTGGCGCCATCGACTTGGGCGGCCTTGATAACGCTGTCGTCAATGCCGCGTAGCCCCGCCAGAAATAACGCCATTACAAATCCCGATGACTGCCAGACACCGGCAATGACCACGGTATAAATCGAGAAGTCAGAATTAACCAGCCAGTCAAATGTAAAGTGGGTAAATCCCCAGTCATGCATCATCTTTTCCAGACCGAGTCCTGGATTCAAAATCCACTTCCACGCCGCGCCAGTAACGATGAACGACAGCGCCATTGGATAAAGATAAATGGCGCGTAAAGCGCCTTCACCGCGAATTTTCTGATCCAGAAAAATCGCCATGAAAAGGCCAATTGCAAGGCAAATCACAATGAACAGCCCGCCGAAAATGCCTAGATTCGTCGCAGCGACCCACCAACGGTCAAGGCCGAACAAATCCGTATATTGATGAAAACCAACTAACGTATAGTTCGGCATCATGCGGGAGTCGGTCAGCGACATCCATCCCGTCAGTGCAATGAATCCGTAGACAAATACAAGTGAAATAATAATGGTCGGTGATAATACCAGACGCGGTAGCCAGCTATCGGCGAAAGCAGCGATGCGCCCTCGCGGTGCTAGATTTTTCGAGGGATGACGAGCGCTCCCGGCTGATATCGTTGAAGAGGGGAGGGTTTGATCGGACATGCGAGTCTCCTGATGCAGGATCATAGCCAGGTCATCGGTGCTGACGCCATTGCATGTGCAATAGTAGCCAACCTCAGACCGGGCGGATGCCAACGCGCTAATATCGATCACGCTGACATCCGGGTTTTATTTACGTACTTATTACATACCTATTTACTTCACTAGTGCGCTAATTTATTTTGTTAGCTTCATGTGCGAGTTTATGTATATGTACGTCTTAAAGGTTGATTTGTCTAAATAAAAAATTATTTAGTTTTTGCTGCCTTGGCCAATGCCAGCGTGGCTGCTTGCGATGTCATATTCGAGTTCATGAACTTCGAAACTACATCCAGCATTGCGCCTTGGACTGCCGAACTGACCGCCATGCCGTGGGCCATACTTGGCTCTAAAGTATTGGCTTTGTTTGCGGCTGCCATGTCGTTCATTGATTCGATTGCGCAACTGTCAAATTTGGCGCGTGGAATATCTGGACGAACTGGAATTGATCCTTTGTTCAGATTGAAAATTTCCTGAAATTCAGGACTCATGATGGCCGTTGCCAGTGTTAACTGTGCTTTTTGTTCCGCAGGATCTTTTACTTTGAACATAGCGATCGAGTCGATATTGTAAGTATATGATCCAGTTGTGCCCGGTGCTGGCACGCAGAGGAAATCTTTGCCAGGTTGTTTGCCTGCAGCGGTGAACTCGCCTTTGGCCCAGTCGCCCATAAACTGCATACCGGCCTTACCGTTGATGACCATCGCGGTAGCCAGATTCCAATCGCGCCCAGGAGCGTTTTTATCGATGTAGGTTTTGATTTTTCCGAGCGTGTCAAAAGTCTTGATCATAGTCGGGCTAGTGAGCGCCTTTTGATCCAGCTTCACGATCGCCTTATTGTAAAAATCAGCGCCACCGACACCCAACGCCGTTGTTTCAAAGACCGTGGCATCTTGCCATGGCTGTCCGCCATGTGCGATGGCGATAAAACCAGCTTTTTTAATCTTATCGGCAGCATCAAAAAATTCTGGCCAGGTAGTCGGGGTTTTTGCGCCCGCTTTTTTTAATACCTCAGGATTGACCCAAAGCCAGTTCACGCGATGCACGTTGACAGGCGCAGCCACATAATGACCTTGATATTTCATCGTGTCAGAAACGACCTTCGGCAGCAGCGCATCCCACTTGCCGGCAGTTGCGGCGGCGTCAATATTCGCCAGCACGCCTTCTTGGCCCCACTCCTGAATAGCGGGTCCTTTGATCTGTGCGGCAGTCGGAGGGCTACCGGCGATGACGCGGGCTTTAAGTGCCGTCGTCGCGTTTTCACCAGCGCCACCGGCGACTGCGAAGTCTTTCCAGGTTATACCCTTGGCTTCCATGATTTTTTTCAGTTCTGCGACCGATTTGGCTTCGCCGCCGGAAGTCCAATAGTGCAGCACTTCAACTTGCGTGGCATTGACCGCCGCGGATGCTGATATTAATGCAGTTGCTGTGACCGTTGTTACCATTGTGGCTTTAATGAGTTGCTGCAGTTTCATACTTGTCTCCTGTATTAAAAACGCTAAATAAGGTGTCTTTCGTTGGTAAGCCGTGATTGCTGGCTTCTCGATTGCTGACGCAAACTGAAAAACACCTATCCACTACCGGTGCATGGAAGCTACACCTTTGCTACTAAATACGTCTGATTTTCCGGCGTGATGGTTCACCCTTGCTCAGCAACTTTCATTATTTCTCTGCGATGGCTAAACGATAACTCTTAAAGAGTAATCAAAAGTTAGCTAGTAAAACTACAGAGAAAATTGATTTTATTAGATAATAAAGTTAAATCGTCTCTTTCATCACTTGTAATTGTAGTAATGCTACATTAATATTGCAATATAAGTTTTTATTTATTACAGAAAAGCGATGCAAACCCAACCTCCTTTTATTTTTACCCTGTTCGGCGCGACCGGCGATTTGTCGATGCGGAAGATTCTTCCGGCGCTTTTTGTCGCCCATCGGGATGCCAAGTTGCACGCGAGCGGACGCATTATTTGTGTCTCAAAGCAGTCTTTTAGCCGGGATGAGTATCTGGATTGGGTGAGCAAAAATGCCGTCCAATATGTGAAGGGTAGCGAATCAGTCAATCCGAATGACGCGGTGTGGCAAAGCTTTTTGGCACGTATTGATTATCTGCCGCTGGATCTGGTCGAGCCGACCGGGTATCAACGGCTCGCCGAGTTGCTGGCGGAGAATAAGGTTGTTTCGGTTTTTTATCTGGCGACTTCACCGCTCTTATTTGAACGCATTTGTGCCAATCTGGCGGCGAGCACGATTGATTTATCGCAAGCACGGGTTGTATTGGAAAAACCGCTTGGCCATGATTTGCGTTCGTCGCATGCCATTAATGACGCGGTTGCACGGGTTTTTGCCGAAGATCAGATTTATCGTATCGATCACTATCTTGGCAAAGAGTCAGTACAAAACTTGTTGGCGTTGCGTTTCGCGAATAGCTTGTTCGAACCACTTTGGCGGCGTGAATCAATTGCGCACGTGCAGCTGACGATTGCAGAACAACTGGGCGTGGAAGGGCGCGGAGAGTTCTATGATGGGACTGGCGCGCTGCGTGATATGGTACAAAATCATTTGTTGCAATTGTTGTGCACGGTAGCAATGGAGCCGCCGACTTCGTTTGATGCCAACGCAGTACGTGATGAAAAGGTCCGTGTATTACGTGCTCTCAGACCATTTTCTGCGGAAGATCTCGAACTGCGCGCAGTGCGTGGTCAATATGTGGCAGGCGCTGTTAATAACCAGTCCGTGCCTGGTTATTTGCAAGAACCGGGTATCGGAACGCATTCGCAGACAGAAACCTTTGTGGCTTTACACGCAGAGATTAATAATTGGCGCTGGGCTGGCGTACCATTTTTTCTTCGCACCGGTAAGCGTCTTGCCCATCGTGCCGCAGAGATTATTATTACCTTTAGACCTGTTCCTCATGCGATTTTGCCGATGCCATTTGGACCCAGCGGAACAGTGAGTAATCGTCTGGTGATCCGTTTGCAGCCGGATGAGTCGATTCAATTACATTGTCTGGCAAAGCAACCCGGCGATGGGATGATCATGCAGCCGGTAGCACTTGATCTGTCGTTCGATCAAGCTTTTCAACAACGTCGGGCCGAGGCCTATGAACGTCTTTTGCTGGATGCCATTCGCGGTAATTTATCGTTGTTTGTGCGTCGCGACGAGCAAGAAGCAGCTTGGAAATGGGTAGAGCCTTTGTTGAACCACTGGCAATCAAGCGCGTCTCCACCCAAGCCTTATATGGCCGGTAGTTGGGGCCCAACGGCCTCATTTGCGATGATGGCACGAGCCGGGGCGCAATGGCCTGAGGATCGCTGAAATTTGGCAAAACTAATGCGATAATTTGATATTAAGAGATGCGTGCATTTAACGATATGTCGAAGTGCACCGATGCATCAACAGTCGAATTATCTTTTAGATTAATTAACCAATTGTATTGATTGAAAGTTTCACTTCATGGCGTCATCTACAACCGCAAATCTTAACGCAATCTCGGCGGACGGTTACCTGGATGGCCCACGCTTGCTTGCAGATGTCGGCGGTACGAATGCGCGATTTGCATTGGAACGTGCTCCCGGCCAAATTGAAGCGATTCAGACTTTACGCTGCGCTGATTATGCAGAGTTTGCGCTGGCGGTCGAAGCTTATCTGGCATCCATTCCCCATCCGCAAGTGCGGCATGCCGCTATTGCGATTGCCAATCCGGTGCATGGTGATGAGATCAAAATGACCAACCACCATTGGGCTTTTTCGATCGAAGCCACGCGTCGTCGCCTCAATTTTGACACGTTGTTAGTGGTCAATGATTTCACCGCGTTGTCAATGGCATTGCCGCATCTGGAGCATGTCCATTGCGTTCAAATCGGTGGTGGAAAACCATTGACTGGCGGCGTCATCGGACTGGTCGGTGCTGGAACCGGATTAGGCGTCGGAGGCTTAATTCCTTCAGAGGGACGTTGGATTGCCCTGGGTAGCGAAGGCGGTCATGTCAGTTTTGCGCCTGGCGATGCGCGTGAAGCAGCGATCCTTGCCTATTGCTGGCGACACTATTCTCACGTTTCTGCCGAGCGTCTGGTGTCAGGTCCTGGTATCGAAATTACGTATATGGCGTTGGCCGACATGCGCGGTGTAGTCAATCCGGAGCCGCTACACACGGCCCAGATTGTGGAGCGGGCTTTAAATGGCACTGACGTCTTGTGTAGTGAAGTATTGGAGTGCTTTTGCGCTATGTTGGGTACAGTTGCAGCTGACGTGGCGGTGACGTTGGGTACGTTGGGCGGCATCTATATTGGCGGTGGTGTAGTGCCACGCTTGGGTGAATATTTTGCCACTTCAGCATTCCGTGCACGCTTTGAAAATAAAGGGCGATTCGGTACTTATCTGGCCAAAATTCCAACGTATGTCATCACTGCGCCTTATCCCGCTTTTGTCGGCGTCGCAGCTATTTTGGCAGAGCATTTAGGTGGCGGCAACGCCGTGCCGATTCTGGAAAGAATACGCAAGGCGCGTTCACAGTTCTCACCAGCTGAACAGAAAGTAGCGAGTCTGATTTTAGCCCATCCTCGCGCCGTCATGAGCGAGCCAATATCGGAAATCGCACGTCGTGCGGAGGTCAGTCAACCAACCGTGATTCGTTTTTGCCGCACCATGGGTTGTCAGGGACTTGCCGATTTTAAGTTGAAACTGGCGTCGGGCGTCACCGGCACTGTACCGGTCGCGCATAGTCAGGTGCACGTCGGCGATTCGTCTCTGGATGTGGGAGTCAAGGTCGTCGACAATACTATTTCAGCGATGATGGAAGTACGCGACAATCTCAATGCAGACACACTGACCAAGGTGATCGATATTCTGAGTCAGGCTTCACGCGTAGAGTTTTATGGTTTTGGTAGTTGCGGTCTGGTGGCAGAAGATGCGCAACAGAAATTCTTCCGTTTGGGTATACCTGCGTCCGCTTACACTGATCCACAATTACAGGAAATCTCAGCCTCGTTGTTGAGAAGTACTGATGTCGCCGTGATTATCTCGAACTCCGGTCGTTTGCGCCATTTGGCTCCAGCGGTTGAGGTGGCGGTGAATTCCGGTGCGACCATCATTGCGCTGGCACCGAGCAATTCTCAGCTTGCCAAGAGGGCAGATTACACATTGGCGGTCGAGCACGACGAAGGCAGCAATATGCATATTCCGATGGTGTCGCGGATATTGTTATTGTTGTTGATCGACGTTCTGGCGGTTGGTGTATCGATGAATCGTGCGAGCCCATTTGCAGAGCTTCAGAGGCAGGCTAAACGCGGCATTCTGACGCACACTGCCGCAATCGAGGGTGATGGGGCCAGCGATAAAATGGCAGCCGAAGAGGGTACGCAGGCATCGCCCTCAACAGCATCAGATAAAAATGGCCCGTCAACGCCAAACCTGATTTCACATACCAAGTAAAAGTTGCGTGCTATCTCAACTTTATGATTGTGACTGCTGAACTGTCGCCTACCTTTGGCGACCGGTTCGCCGGCCACCGGAGTGCCGGCTATATCACCACATCACCACATTCTGCGTAAGTAAGCGTATTCCCACGGCCGTCTCGATAAATTCCGGCAGAGAAATTCAATCGGCAAGAATTAGCGGGCTATCGCCATCGTAGATGTGAAGTTCCACGGCAGGAAGTCATGGACCTGATTGACCGGGTGGTCGGCGATATGGGTGAGAACGTGGCGTAGCCAGGCTTCAGGATCAATACCGTTTAATTTCGCTGTGCCGATCAGTGAATAAACAGCGGCAGCCCGCTCTCCACCGCTGTCGGCACCCGCGAAGAGATAATTATGACGTCCGATAGCGACGCCACGCAAGGAGCGCTCCGCTGCGGAATTATCGATTTCAATATAGCCATCGTCACAATAACGTTTTAGCGCAGGCCATAGATTGAGGCTATACATGATGGCAGCGGTCGTGTCTGACTTGCGCGATAGCAGCAGAAGCGTCGCCCGTAACCAGAATTCGAAGTCATCGATAAGCGCGAGCGATTGTGCTTGTCGGGCTGCGCGACGTTGGTCCGGTGGTTGGCCGCGAATCTCAGCTTCAATCACATACAGTTCGCCGATCCGGCGCAAGGCTTCAGTGGTGACCGCAGATGGTCGGGCCACATGCAAATCATAAAATTTACGGCGTGCATGCGCCCAGCAAGCGGCTTCCACGACTTGGCCGCTTTCATAAATGGCGTTAAATCCAGCGTAGGCATCCGCTTGCAACACGCCACTAAAAGAGGCCAGATGTGTTTGTGGATGGATACCTTTACGGTCCGGAGTATAGGCAAACCAGACTGCTGCTGGTTCAACAGATCCGGAAGGACGGTCATCCCGCACATA
>NZ_JASJXA010000013.1:0-131328 GCF_035018905.1 Glaciimonas sp. Gout2
GAGTTATGTGAGGTCAGAGATGCGTCCTGGGACGTTAGTGAAAGTGTTTTTCAACTTTTAGGAGGGTGCATTTTTATGAATTTTATCTTAAACATATGCGACAGGAAGGGCTGCAATTGCTCTACCAGTAAAGTCATGATTTCCTGGTTATCGGGAAGTTTTTTATAAACCAGAATTTCATGCCGTTTCATTGGCATCATTTAAATAAAAAAACAGAGGAGATCGTTATGATTTGCAAAAAAAATTTAGCGCTATGCATGACAGTAATACTTTGTGCAATAACCTTTTCACCATCAACTTCAGCTGCACCGTTAAAAATCGGGATGTCTTTTCAAGAATTAAATAATCCGTATTTCGTCACCATGAAGCAAGGATTGATGGATGCTGCGGCCAGCATTGGCGCCACGGTGATAGTGACCGATGCCCGACATGATGTCTCCAAGCAAATTAGTGATGTCGAGGATATGATTCAGAAGAAGGTCGATATCTTGTTGATTAACCCAACCGATTCGGTAGGTATTCAATCAGCCGTTAAGTCTGCACACGCCGCGGGGGTGGTGACGGTAGCGGTGGATGCGCATGCGGACGGTCCGGTGGATTCTTTTGTCGGGTCCAAAAATTTCGATGCCGGTCAGATGGCCTGCACTTATCTTGCCAAGAGTCTTAATGGCAGTGGAGATGTGGCGATTCTTGATGGGATTCCTGTGGTCCCGATTCTTGATCGGGTGCGAGGTTGTAAGGCGGCATTGTCAAAGTTTGCCGGAATTAAGATTGTTACCATCCAGAACGGTAAGCAGGAGCGGGATCAGGCGCTGACCGTCACTGAAAACATCCTGCAAGCAAATCACGCACTAAAAGGTATGTTTAGCGTTAATGACACTGGGTCGATGGGCGCGCTATCGGCCATTGAAGCTAGTGGCAAAGATGTCAAGCTGGTGAGCGTGGACGGTGCACCAGAAGCGATTGCGGCAATCCAAAAAAATAACTCCCGATTTATTGCAACCGCAGCGCAATATCCACGCGACCAGATACGGCTGGCCCTCGCGATTGCATTAGCAAAAAAATGGGGAGCAAACGTGCCGCCCACTGTGCCGGTTGACGTCAAGTTGGTGGATAAGGCCGCTGCTAACACATTCCGTTGGTAGTCGTCGCACTCTCACGACGTCATGGTGAGAGTGCGCTCTGATTTTTGATCGATTGTGCGAGGCGACAATGAACACGATTTTGAAATTGGAAAATGTTTCAAAAAGTTTTCCTGGTGTGAAGGCGTTGTCCGATATTAATTTGTCTGTTAATAAGGGAGAAATTCATGCCCTATTGGGCGAAAACGGCGCCGGCAAGTCAACTTTGATGAAAGTCCTCAGTGGGATTTATCGTCCTGATAATGGTCAAATTTTTGTGAATGGCAATCTACAAAATTTTTATAGTTATAACGATGCAATCCGTGCTGGCATCGCCATTATTTTTCAGGAATTCAGCTTGGTGCCGTATCTGAATGCCGTGGAGAATATTTTTTTGGGGCGCGAGCTGACGAACGGGTTTGGTTTGCTATCAAAGGCAAGCATGCGTCAAAAGGCGCAGCAGATATTTAATAAGCTGAAAATTAATATCAACCTTTCTGTCGGTATTAGCAAACTCAGTATCGCCCAACAGCAGTTCGTCGAGATAGCTAAAGCATTGGCATTAAACGCCAAAATTCTTATTTTGGACGAACCCACAGCGACGCTCACACCCATGGAAGCAGAGCATCTTTTTAGCGTTATGCGTGATCTTAAAGAAGATGGCGTGGCGATGATTTTTATCTCGCATCACATGGACGAAATATTTGAAGTGTGTGATCGGATCACTGTTTTACGCGATGGAAAATACGTGGGGATGGTCGATACGTTAGCTTCCAATGTCGATAGTTTGGTGGAGATGATGGTAGGCCGGAAACTAGAAAGTAACTTCCCGCCCAAGCCAGTACATCGGTATTCTGAACGCGTGGTGCTGGAGGCAACGGACGTACGCATCGATAAGGATGGGCCGAGTAATAGCTTCACCCTTTACGAAGGTGAAATTCTCGGTTTTGCGGGTCTGGTCGGTTCGGGTCGCACCGAACTGGCGCGTGCGGTCATCGGTGCCGATCCCACCGCGCATAAGACGGTGTACGTGAATGGTGTGTTAGCTGCCTTGCGCGACCCTGCCGAGGCTCTGGAAAGTGGTATCGGTCTTTTGCCTGAGAGTAGAAAATCCGAAGGCCTGATTATCGATTTCAGTATTAAAGACAATATATCTATCAACAATTTAGGCAAATACGTGGGTCAGGGTTGTTTGATCGATAGGACTGCTGAGCGCTGCGCGAGCCAGTTAATGATCGACAAAGTCGGTGTTAAAACATCCAGTTTGAACGCTTTGGTATCAACCTTGAGCGGAGGTAACCAGCAGAAGGTGATCATCGCTCGCTGGCTTAATCATCATTGCAAGATTCTTATTTTTGATGAGCCGACACGCGGCATTGACGTTGGGGCAAAGGCCGAAATTTATAGTCTGATGCGGGAGTTAACGCTACACGGCTATTCGATCATCATGATTTCTTCAGAGTTACCAGAAATAATCGGTATGTGTAATCGAGTGGCGGTATTCAAACAAGGATCAATCGTCAAAGTGCTAGCGGCGGATTCTATCAATTCGAGTGAGGTAATGCGCAATGCAACCACCGGTAAACATTAATGCACGTCATTTTTCAGAAAAACCTGCGTATTCATTTACAGGGCTACTGGAACAACTAAAAAAATCTCCTGCCTTTTTTCCGTTTGTAGGGCTGCTTCTCGTTTGTCTGGTTGTGACCGCCACGACTGACGACTTTCTGTCTGCTGCTAATCTTGTCAATATCGCGCGGCAAGTTTCTATTAACGCGATCATAGCGGTCGGCATGACGTGCGTGATTTTAAGCGGTGGTATCGATTTGTCTGTCGGGGCTGTTATGGCGCTTACCGGAACGATCACTGCTGGTCTTATGGTGGCAGGCATACCGGCAGTGTTTGCTATCCTCATCGGACTGGTGGCGGGGATTCTGTTTGGAATGGCAAATGGCTTTTTTGTCGCCTATGCCAAGATGCCGCCGATTATTGTTACTCTCGCCACGATGGGCATTGCCCGTGGACTGGCGTTGATTTATACCGGTGGCTATCCGATTGGCGGCTTACCTGACTGGTTTGAATTTTTCGGTCGGGGCAGTGTCGCCGGCATCCAGACGCCCATTTTGATCATGTTAATGGTGTTCGTTATTGCCTATATCGTACTTGACCACACGCCGATTGGTCGCTACATCTACGCGATCGGTGGCAATGAGGAGGCCACGCGGTTAAGTGGTGTGCGTGTTCCTCGTTACAAACTTATGGTCTACGCGATTAGTGGCTTTACTGCGGCAATTGCCGGATTGGTGCTGACATCGCGACTAATGAGCGGTCAGCCTAACGCGGGCGTCTCGTTCGAACTTGATGCGATTGCGGCAGTCGTAATGGGAGGAACCGCAATCAATGGCGGCCGCGGATCCATTCTCGGCACGTTGGTTGGCGCATTGATGCTCGGCGTACTCAACAATGGCCTGAATATGATGGGAGTATCTCCTTACCTCCAGAATATTATAAAGGGCGTCATTATTCTGCTCGCTATTTACATTAGTCGCAGCGCAAGCAAATAAGCCTGATTGTCCTCTGTGGGCAATCATACAGTTAACTATTTTATGGAATTAATCATGGGGGAAACTAAAATTCAAGCTGAATCAGAAAAAGTGACATTCTTTAAAAATACTATGCAAGCAGTGGTCTGCCACGGGCCGAAGGATTACCGACTGCAAAAAATCAGGCGACCGATTGCCGGCTACAAAGAGCTGGTGATCAAGATTGCAGCCTGTGGTATTTGCGCCAGTGACTGCAAGTGCCACTCTGGCGCAGCCATGTTCTGGGGTGGTGAGGGACAGCCATCGTGGGTTAAGCCCCCCGTCGTTCCTGGCCATGAGTTTTTCGGTTACGTAGTTGCAGCGGGGGAGGGCGGGGAGGAACATTTTGGTGTTAGGATCGGCGACCGTATTATTGCCGAACAGATTGTGCCTTGCGAGAAATGCCGATACTGTAAATCAGGAAAATATTGGATGTGCGAAGTGCACAATATTTTCGGCTTCCAGCGTGATGTCGCAGACGGTGGAATGGCAGATTACATGCGTATTCCACCGACTGCGATCGTGCATCAGATTCCAGACAGTCTGTCGTTGGAAGATGCGGCTTTGATTGAGCCGATGGCATGCGCTATTCATACTATCAATCGTGCAGACATTCAGTTTGATGATGTAGTCGTCATTGCTGGCGCCGGTCCACTCGGTTTGATGATGGTACAGGTTGCACGTTTAAAAACGCCTAAAAAATTGGTGGTCATTGATTTAGTTCCCGAACGCTTGAATGCGGCGCTGCAAATGGGCGCGGATATGGTTATTAACCCGTCTGACGATGATGCAAAGGTGATTATTGATTCGCTTACCGATAGCTATGGTTGTGACGTGTATATTGAAACGACAGGCGTGCCGGCCGGTGTCACTCAGGGTCTTGAGCTAATTCGAAAATTGGGCCGTTTTGTAGAATTTAGTGTGTTCGGGAAGGAAACGAGCGCTGACTGGTCAATTATCGGCGACCGTAAAGAGCTTGATATCCGTGGCGCGCATCTGGGACCGTATTGTTATCCGGTTGCCATTGATTTGTTTGACCGAGGTCTGGTCACTTCCGAAGGTATAGTTACACACACTTTTTCACTGGATGAGTGGGAAAAAGCATTCGCTCTTGCTAATTCGCTTGATTCGATCAAAGTGCTGCTCAAACCAACGTCTACCTAAGGCATCGCATGGATTACCGCATGGATTACGTTATTGGCGTCGATATAGGTACTCAAAGTACCAAGGCATTGCTGGTTGATAGCGCTGGTCGGATTATTGCTCAGCACGCCAAGGGCTATCAACTGGATACGCCAAAACCGCTTTGGGCCGAGCAATGGCCTTCGGTCTGGTGCGAGGCGGTCATGGAGTGCATCAAGCAGGTAGTAGAAAAAAGTGGGTTACCCGCTGAACAGATCAAAGCGGTCTGCGTCAGTAGTTTATACGGCGGTGCGGGCATCCCGGTTGATGCGTGGATGAAACCACTGCATCCGTGTCTTATCTGGATGGATCGACGCGCCAATGAAGAAGTTAAGTGGATTAAGGAAACAATCGATCAGGAGCGACTATTCGATATCACTGGCAATTCGGTTGATAGTTACTATGGCTTTACCAAGATGCTGTGGATAAAGAATAATCGCCCGGATGTGTGGCAACGGACGCATTTGTTTCTTCCGCCAAATAGCTATGTTAACTACTTGCTATGTGGAGAAGTGGCGATTGATCATAGTTCGGCTGGGAACATTGGCGGTATCTATGATGTGCGAGCACGCGCCTGGTCGAAAGAACTGCTGGCTGAATTCGGTATTCCTCTTGCAATGATGCCGCCGCGTCTGGTCGATTCCAGCGATGTGGTGGGTGGATTGCGGTCTGAACTGGCTGCGTGTCTTGGGCTTGCCGCCGGCACACCAGTTGTGGCGGGCGGTGTTGACGCAGCTGTTGCGACCTTTGCAGCGGGCGTGACTCGGGCAGGAAATCATGTGGCCATGATCGGCACCAGTATGTGTTGGGGCTATATTAATCAGCAAGTCGATGCGCGTCACGGCCTGATTAGCATGCCGCACGTCCACAACAGCCAAAAAGATCTTTATATCTTTGGTGGTGCAATTACGGCTGGCGCTTCCGTAAGTTGGTTTCGGGATACATTTTGTCAGACGGAGATTGAGGCGGCAAAGTATGTGGAGGCTGGCGATGTCCATCAAATTCTGGAAGAAAAGACGAAACAGATTCCTGCGGGATCGGACGGAATCCTATTTTTGCCTTACTTGATGGGAGAGCGCAGCCCAATCTGGGATGCAAAGGCCAGTGGTGCTTTCGTCGGTCTAAGCCTGTTTCATACACGAGCACATCTTTATCGGGCCGTATTGGAGGGCGTCAGTTTCGCCCTCAAACATAATATTGAGGCAGGTGCAAAAGGAGCACAGTCTCTCGATGCCAAACTGATTGTGGTCGGCGGCGCTGCGCATTCAGATTTATGGATGCAAATCATTGCCGACGTTACTGGTTATCCCGTCTACACCATTGAACAGAATGTAGAAGCTGCTTTGGGAGCGGCGCTGCTTGCGGCTGTTGGTGTTGGATTGGTGGATAACCAAACGGCGGAAAAAGGTTGGGTGACGCTGGTTTCCCGAACTATACCTAATCCAACGGATAGTCAGATTTATCGCAAGGCATATGCGCTTTATGTTGACCTTTATCCCGCATTGAAACCGATAATGCACAGACTTCAGAGCGATTATGCGGGCGGGTTTGACGGGGACACGTGCGTATAAGGTGAAACTAAAATACTTGAATCTGCGGTAAGCAAAGAAATCAGCAGATTCTCATGTGCGCCCAAAAAAATCGTGGGACCGTTAGTTGCACCAGTAGTGCATAAAAAGCCCAATCCCAGCTGCACTTGAATGCAATAATCAAAAACTACAAAAAATAATAATAAGAAATCCTACTCTTCATCTTTCCGTTATTAGCGCCTCTGCACTATCAAGGTCATGTTGCGTAAGATCGACACCAACGTCATAGTTGGCCACGTCCCTAGTTATCTCGTATTGCAAAAGCTTTTTGTTGCGCTCGCCTGTATACTTAAAGGTATTAGAAATAGAGCAACGGCCATAACAAAGTATGCAATATTTAATACAGGATTTCTGGCGCTCGGGACGGACACAATGACAAAATTAGCACAAAATCGTACGTTAAGTCGTACTTCAAACTTTGATACACCGGTGCAGCAGTTGGAAGCACAGGAAGCTGCGTCTGAGCTTACCGAGCTCGCGGATCTGCTTGCTCATCACGATAATCTCTATCATGCAGAAGATGCGCCGGAAGTAAGTGACGCTGAATATGACGCGTTGCGGCAGCGTAATAACGCCATTGAAGCCCGCTTTCCCGAGTTGATACGCTCTGATAGTCCGTCGCAAAAAGTAGGGGCTGAGCCAGCTAAAGGATTTAAGAAAGTCATCCATCGTGTACCGATGTTGTCGTTGGATAATGCCTTTGTCGAAGACGATATACAAGGCTGGCTCGACGGAGTTCGAAATTTTCTCCGCGAACTCAAAGACTCAGACGTTATCGTTGAGATCGATTGTGAGCCAAAGATTGATGGTTTGTCTTGTTCATTACGTTACGAGAACGGAATACTGGTTTCTGGGGCCACGCGGGGAAGTGGTGGCGTGGGCGAAGATATTACCGCCAACGTCAAGACCATTAGCGATATACCAAAGAAGTTACATGGTGATGGTTGGCCTGCAATTTTGGAGGTCCGCGGCGAAGTCTACATGACCGATGATGGTTTCCTAAAACTTAACGCTGAACAAGAAGTGGTCGGTGGAAAAATCTTTGCGAATCCACGCAATGCCGCCGCCGGGAGTATGCGTCAGCTAGACGCAAGCATCGCCGCCAAGCGACCGCTGCGTTTCTACGCCTACACTTGGGGTGAAATTTCAGAAGCTTTCGCTGGCACGCAATGGGAAGCGCGCGCCAAGTTTAAAACCTGGGGCTTTGCGCTGAACGAACCAAGCCGTCTGGTGGAGGTGACTGAAACCTCACTGAGTGCGCTTGTCACTTACTATGAAGATATTGAACGCAAGCGCTCATCGCTTGGATTTTCAATTGACGGGATTGTTCTCAAGGTTAATCGCCTTGATTGGCAAAACAGGCTTGGTTTCGTCAGCAGATCGCCACGATGGGCAACTGCTTGGAAATTTGCTCCGGAACGTGCGCAAACGGTAATCAATGCAATTGAGTGCCAGGTTGGGCGCTCAGGAAAAATCACACCAGTTGCCCATTTGGCACCCATTAGTGTTGGTGGCGTCCTCGTGCAGAGAGCAACCTTGCATAACGCAGATGAGATTCAACGTAAAGATGTACGTGTCGGTGATACGGTGATTATTCAACGCGCGGGTGATGTAATTCCCCAGATCATTGGCGTGGTGCAAGACGCACGTCCCGAAAGCAGCATTCCCTATATTTTTCCGACGCATTGCCCTGTGTGCGATAGCCTGGTGGTGAGAGAGGACGGTGATGCAGGGAGTTTTTGCACTGGTGGATTAGTGTGTGCCGCGCAAGTAATTGAGCGTTTGAAGCACTTCGCATCTCGGGATGCATTTGATATCGAGGGCTTGGGCGAGAAGAATATTGCACTTTTTTATGAACGAGGGCTGATTAAAACGCCAGTTGATATCTTCACTTTGGAAGATCGGGATGGCAAGAGCGACAAAGATGGCCGCTCGCTACCGCCGCTACGTTTGTGGGAAGGTTGGGGTGATACATCTGCGGCGAAATTGTTTGCTGCAATCCAGCGCGCTAAAGTCATTTCTCTGGATCGATTTATATACGGCTTGGGAATACATCAGGTGGGACAGGCCACCGCTCGCCTGCTTGCTAAACATTATTTGTCACTGGATGAGTGGCGCAAATCTATGGATGCTGCGCAAAATCCCGATTCGGAAGCCTACGCCAACTTACTCTCAATCAATGGGTTGGGAGAAAGTATGGTGAATGACATCCTTGGTTTTATTGCTGAACCGCATAACAGTGAGGTGCTTGACGCGCTGACCGGCAATCAAGCATCCGCAGAGCCACTTGTTACTGTTATAGATTTCGAGCGCCCTTCCGCGCTTTCTGCCGTTTCTGGAAAAACAGTTGTTTTTACAGGAAATCTGGACACGATGAGTCGTAACGAAGCGAAAGCCCAAGCAGAAGCATTGGGCGCCAATGTCGCAGGATCGGTATCTAAAAAAACCGACTTTGTAATTGTCGGTGCAAGCGCGGGTTCAAAAGAAAAGAAAGCGCGTGAACTTAATCTGACGATACTGACCGAGGTGCAATGGCTGGAACTAATTAACATTCAAACTCCTCTTTTTTAATGTTATACAGACAATAATTGACGCATAATCAAGGCACTGGGCTACAGTCTTTGATCAATGGGATAGATTGTTTTGCGAACCTCCCGGCGAAAACCAAGTCAAATTCTTAGTTAAATAGAAATTTATTCTGAAAAGCAATCCTAGCTGAACGCGTTCAGAGGAGCTGGACACTAGCGAGAATGGCCAGTTTCGTCGTCAAGGGTTTAAGGCACGCTGATACAGGGCAAGCTTTGTCCAAGCTTAGTAACGCGGAAGACTTCATCGAACAGCCTCCGCATAAATTGATTTACGCACTCTTTTAGAAAGCGATCATGACAAAAATTAGAAAAGCAGTATTCCCGGTAGCCGGGTTGGGTAGCCGTTTTTTGCCAGCCACCAAAGCGCAGCCGAAAGAAATGCTTCCGATTGTCGATAAACCTTTAATTCAGTACGCTGTTGAGGAGGCTGTCGCTGCGGGTATTACTGATATGGTATTTATTACCGGTCGGAACAAACGAGCGATTGAAGATCACTTCGATACCGTGTATGAACTTGAAAGTGAATTGGAAGCAGCCGGAAAAATCAGGCTGCTGGATCTGGTGCGTAATGTTATTCCTAAGCACGTAAATTGTATTTTTATCCGTCAATCGGCACCGTTGGGTCTTGGGCACGCGGTACTGTGCGCACGCCCTGTCATTGGTGATGAACCGTTTGCGGTATTGTTGGCAGATGACTTTATGGATGTCGACGCGGGCCAGCGCTCGGTATTAGCGCAAATGACCGACGTGTTTGAGCAAGAGGGTAGTAGCGTATTGGCAGTGCAGGATGTGCCGCGCGCGGACACTAAACAATACGGGATCGTCAGTATTGACTCTTTTAAACCAAATTTGGAACGCGTAAATAGTATCGTTGAAAAGCCACTTCCTGCGGATGCACCGTCTACATTGGCGGTCGTCGGAAGATACGTACTGACGAATGGTATTTTCGACTGTCTGGAAGCGACGGGTAAGGGCGCTGGCGGTGAAATTCAATTAACCGATGGTATTGCGGCATTGATGGAAAAAGAAAAGGTATTAGCATACCGCTACGCTGGTCAGCGCTACGATTGTGGTTCGAAATTAGGCTATCTGAAAGCAACGTTGGCAATGGGCCTCAAGCACCATGAAACCGGTCCTGAGTTCGCTGAATATCTGAAACAATTTCAGTAAATTTCCTTCGGCACCTTCTAAACCCTGAAGTATTGCGCCTGTGATTCTCACAAGCGCTTCTCTACATAATGCGGAGCAGGTCAGCGTGGACTGCCGTGAGGGTTTCAAAAAAAATCTCATGAAAAAAACTTTCTTTAAGATATTTCCGATCAGATGCGTGGAAAAAACAAGTGGCTGTGTTACAGACTAGCTGTTTAGTACCGTGCAATCATATCCCGATTCGTAGTTGGCCTTACTTCAGAGCAAAGGCGCGCTTAGATGCCCTGATTAGCAGTTTTCGGTGCAATAATCTTGAACCGGACACTGCTCTCATGGGGAGATAAACTGCATGGGTTCTACCATCCACCATATCCCGCAACCGGCGATTGATGGAAAAACCCCGATTTAAGCCCTCAAAAAATGGCAGCAGGAAAAAACCGAATCTGTTTTTAAAACGCGGTTATATCAAACGGGACTAAACAGGTAATCCCACACCAAAGGATCAGTTTTCTGGTGCAACGTCCCGGCTTCTACCCAAGCAGGTTTGGTCTTCAACAGGGTCTAAACCAGGCGCGGATCATTTTCCTTTTACTCATGCATGAAGCCCCACCACAATGGTTTGTCTTCCTCAAAATAGCGGATGCGATCGCGATGTGCGTGAACAAAGTTCACGTGCGGGTGTGACACGTCGCAGTTGGCGCGCCATGCACCGCTGACCGGGGTAATTCATGCTGCGTCTTGATTTTTTTGAGAATGGCGGGCCAGCAGCCTCACGCCCGAAGCCGCACAAAAAACAATACCCGAGCACAGACCGAACCCAATACCGAAAAGGACTTCTTCATAGTTAATTTCTGCAGAAGATCCGTTTAGTAGTCGTGCATAAAGGAACAATGTCACAGGCCCGAGCGCAGCGCACCAGATGCACAGGCGCACTGACGATAGGGCCTGTTTTCGCCGCAGCCATAGAGCCATCGGCACAACCAATACAAAGGTGATGGAGTAAGTGAAAAAGCCGCCAATGCACATGATAGCAAATAGCGCTAGCCGCAAATCATAGAAGACTGCAATAGACACTTCATCTGTACATCCTATAAAGAAGGCCACGAGGTAAATGCACATACACAAGGGAACTATCAACGGTGATATGAGAGCCCCCTTCCATAAGCTTCGAGTGTGCTGGTATGCTTTTATGGTCATATTTTTTTTGAGATTAGGCAGAATTTATGTGAATGCAATTAGGCTTACATCGGCGTCATCCGACTGAGCCACGTTGCGCTGTGCGAGTCGGTGATCAATGCCCAAAAGTCCAACCCTATTTGGGCGCAGGCTTATATAGCTTTGCAAATGCAGGTAGGGCAGAGCGGGCACAATTTATCATCCTTTTTCCTGTTTCTTGCAGCTTAGGATCTGGGTCACTAAGCAGCGAAGTACCTAATACGTATTGCGATCCGTAGCTACCTTTCATTGCAGAGAATCGATCCAAAAAACCATTGTCCGAGAATCCAGTCGCTTCCAGAGCAACCCCGAATAAACCATAAAGTGAGCCAATTTTTTTCTCTTGCAACCATTCCGTTACCTGCAATAGACGATACCGTTCAAGGTAGCTCATTTTATCGTGGTGCTTTCTACCTAATAGTCGATAAATTTGTACGCGTGCCAACCAATTCCCTTTTGCCGCAGCTGATACTAGATTCCTCCAGATGGTATTAATATTTTTTGCATAATATTTTCCCTTCTTAGAATGTGGATCTGAGAGTGTTGCAATAGTTGCTTCCAAAAACTCGTTCACCGCGTCCATGTCAGGAATGTCGCCAATCTGAGCGGGATTTTTGCATGCGAACTGATTCAGATCAATGGTGCCGACATCCATATCAATGCCCATTTTTTCAAATAATTTTGAAGTTCGCTCTTCAAAAACCTCACTTGACCAGATAGGTGGTAATTTTCCTAACCAGGCTAGCTCATCATCGTTGGCAGCAGCTTGCTTCTTATAATCGTTCTGCATTTCTTCTTCGCGTAATTTATCTGTTTCTTTTTTTGCTTTTGTCGCAGCATCATCTTCAATATCGATCGGTAATTTATATTCGTTGCACTCTTTTCCCTTTGGATTCACTTTTAGACGTTGGTCATTGCTCAATAGAATGACGTAACAACTCGTTTTAATATAATTTTTAATGTAACCCTTTCCCGCTTTATCGGTAAGTCCATGTTTAACGAATTGCCCATCGCGATAGAGCGTGTAAGGTTCAGGAATATCTTTAGAAAATCCGGATAGGGAAAATTCAAAAGGTTTATCAGTTTTCGGCGGATTGAGCGGCGCCGCATGCAGTGTCGCAGACAGGCAAAAAATTGTAAGAATTCGAAAGAGAAAAGAACCCGGAAATTGAGAAAATTTACTACTTATATTGCGATGCATATTGATCCGATAAAAAATATTAAAAAAGTCGTTCCCAGATAGCTGCCAAAACGCAAGATACAAGAATTTAGTGCAAAATTACGAGCGCACGCGCAGTGCTTAGGGAAACGACTTAGATACGGAAGTTGAAAAATTTATCGGAACATTAATACGAAGAAAACATAAATTGACATCACGCTTCCAAAACCGATAGCAGGACGGTATTGGGAAGGTGAAGCTGAAGGTATGCTCGGCTGTGCTGCAAACCAATCGTGCTGTAAACCGAGAATGTAGTTTCAAAGGAATATTTCATTACTTTCGAATCTCACTGAACTGAGGTTAAAATAAGGTCCTTCCAATACTCTGCTTCTCGATTGATTCTATGAGCGTTCGTGAAATTCTAAAAATGGGTGATCCGCGTCTGCTGTTGAAAGCAGAACCGGTCACCGACTTTAATACCTCCGAGCTAGAAGCGCTGATCGCCGATATGTTTGACACCATGCATGCGGCAAATGGTGCTGGTTTGGCCGCACCGCAAATCGGCGTCAACTTACGCATCGTTATTTTTGGTTTTAAAAATAGTGTCCGCTATCCTGAGGCTGAGCCAGTACCCGAGACAGTGTTGATCAACCCGGTGTTGCGGCCCTTGTCAGATATCACCGATGACGCCTGGGAAGGTTGCTTGTCAGTGCCAGGGATGCGCGGCGTGGTGCCGCGTTGGACTAATTTGCATTACGAAGGTGTCGATCAGTACGGTGCCCCGATTAGTCGCACGGTTGATGCATTTCATGCGCGGGTTGTTCAGCACGAGTGTGATCATTTAGATGGCGTTTTGTATCCAATGCGGATCAAGGATTTAGCACTTTTTGGCTATACTTCTGTGTTGTTTCCAGAGTTAGATCCGGATGATGACGACTGACGAAACTCTGACGTACAAGATGTCATTTTGTAGGATCATGGCCAATTTAAGTTGATAATCACGTCATAAGCATCATTGTTATGTATTAAAGGGTTGTTTGAAATGATGAAGTTATCATTACTTAACAAGTTTAAGCACTAAAAAAACGGGCTAACCTTTCGATAAGGTTAGCCCGTTTTTTTATCAGTCGAGGATGTCAGTATCTATCCCTCGGCAATTCGCTTTGCAATATGTTCCAGCGCTTCCTCGACCTGATCTACGAGAATCAGGCATAAGTCACCTTCACCTAATGTTGACAGTGCAGTGTCGATAGCAATGAATTCACCATTAATTTCTTGGGTGGCGGTGGTACGGCGCGCATTTTTTAAGCCATCTCGCAGCAGCGCCAATACTTCACCATCGGCGCGCCCACGTTGACACTGATCTTGATAAAGGATGACTTCATCGAAAGCGTCACCCAGCAATTGGGTTTGCTGGCGGATATCCTCATCACGACGATCACCTGCACCGCTAATGACAACAGAACGGCGTTTCGCGGGCATGTTTTCAACCGCCTGAACCAGCGCGACAATCGCATCCGGATTGTGACCGTAGTCAGCGATCACCGTTGCACCGCGATAGTCGAATACATTGAAACGGCCTGGTACGGTAGCTGGATCATTGATAAATGTGCGCAGTCCGGTCCGAATGATTTCCCAATCGAGTTTTAAAGCCCACGCTGCTGCGGTTGCTGCCATCACATTTTCGATCTGAAAACGAATAGCACCGTTGCGGGTTAATGGAATCTCAGCCAATGGCAGGCGCACTTCGTTAGTACCTTGGGCCGCGACGATATCTGTACCATCCAGATAGACCACGCGATTACCTTGTGCGCGATGCGTCGTCATCACCGGGTTGCTATTATCATGGGCAAAAAAGGTGACGGAACCTGGGCACACTTTCGCCATGTTAGTGACCATCGGATCACCGGCATTTAATACTGCAACACCGTTAGGGGCGACGTTTTCAACAATCACGCGTTTGACTACGGCAAGGTCTTCCACTGTGCTGATAAAACTCAGGCCAAGATGATCGCCCATGCCGATATTGGTAATAACGGCGACGTTACAGCGATCAAAGCCAAGGCCCTCACGTAAGACGCCACCGCGGGCGGTTTCGAATACCGCTGCATCGACGTCAGGGTGCATCAGGACGTTGCGAGCGCTACGCGGACCGCTGCAATCGCCGGTATCAATGCGCTGCTTTTCGATATACACGCCATCTGAGTTGGTCATGCCGACACGCAGGCCTTTGCAACTTAGCAGGTGAGCGATAAGGCGCACGGTGGTGGTTTTGCCGTTAGTTCCGGCAACTGCGACTAATGGAATACGACCATCGTCATGGGCGCTGAACATGGTTGCGATAATGGCCTTGCCGACCGCGCGGCCTTTGCCGTAGGAAGGGCTGATGTGCATGCGCAGGCCTGGTGCAGCATTTACTTCAACGATGCCGCCTTCTTGATCTTCCAGTGGCTTGTGGACGCTGTTACAGACGACATCAACACCACAAATATCCAACCCTACCATTTGCGCTGCGGCGACCGCGCGCGCAGCCATTTGTGGATGGACGTCATTGGTAACGTCGGTGGCGGTGCCGCCAGTGCTCAGATTGGCGTTGTTGCGTAAAACTACACGCACGCCTGTTGGCGGGATAGTATCAGCCTGGTAATTTTGCTTGGCTAGTGTTGCCAAAGCGATGGTGTCGAAGCGAATTTTGGTGAGGGGCGTCGCATGACCGTCACCGCGCAAGGGATCGCTGTTAACTTTGTCGACCAGTTCACGAACAGTGTGGACCCCATCGCCTATAACGAGCGGCGGATCGCGTCTGGCGGCAGCAACCATTTCTTTGCCGACCACGAGTAAGCGAAAGTCGTGTCCTGGCAGATAGCGCTCAACGATGACATCCGAACAGATTTTTGCGGCGACATCGAAGGCAGCGAAGACCTGCTCGCGCGTGTTGATATTGACGGCGACGCCTTTTCCCTGATTACCGTCGCGTGGCTTGACCACAACCGGGCTGGCGATTTCTTGCGCAACGTCCCATGCATCGGCAGCGTTTGAAACAACGCGGCCTTGCGGGACAGGAACACCCGCCGCGTTAAGCAGCATCTTGGTGAGTTCTTTGTCCTGCGCGATCGATTCTGCAATCGCGCTAGTAGCGCTGGTTTCTGCTGCCTGAATACGACGTTGGCGGCTACCCCAGCCAAATTGCACCATGCTACCATCGGTGAGGCGACGGAATGGTACACCTCGGGCTATCGCAGCTTCAACGATCGAACCGGTACTTGGCCCCAAACGCACGTCCTCGTCGAGGTCTCGCAAACGGGCCAATGCATCGGCCAAGTCGAATGGCTGATTGTTGGCGGCGGCATTGCATAAAGCTTGGGCTAATTCAAAAGCGAGTTTGCCGACTGCTTCTTCGGTGTATTCAACGATAACTTGATAAACACCGGATTCCAAGGCTTGAACGGTCCGACTGAACGTGACAGGGCAACCGGCTTGCGATTGCAGACCAAGCGCGGCACTTTCCAGCGCGTGTGCCATTGAAATCTTGTCGTCGCTGCCAGTCGATTCAAGGAACCCGATATGGGGGAAGCGAGCGCGCAGCCGAGTCTCGAAACCGACCATTCCGGCAATCGATCGCTCTGCTTCAGCGCAAGACACGATTGCTTCAATCGCTGTGTGGCGGCTCCATAAATTTGGGCCGCGTAGAATTCGGATACGTGATACGTCCATTAACAAGTTTCCTGATTTTTTGGTCTGTTAGACCAATTTTAATGGGTACTAATGTGGGTTGCCAAATGTAAATCCTGGCAATCCAAACATAAAATGTCTTGGTTTAAGGGCAATGCCAAATCAATCACCGCAACATCACATCATGCTCTTATATTTCTTACACAACATATTTACGTGTGCTGGTGAATTGATTACGCCAATTGTTTTTTTCGTGATTTGGCATGTGGCACAACTTGTTCCATATTAAAGGTCTCGATGCACGCACGAATCAAATCCACCGAAATACCAAGGGCCCAGGTTGCTGCGACTGCTGCCAATACATTTTCTGTCTGAAAGGTCGGTTGACCGTCGGCAGTCAATGGGATGGTAGCGACACGCGCCAACATGATTTCATCCTTGCCGCTTGCCAGTATGATTTGTCCTTGACGAACGAATACGGCGCGTTTGTCTTGGGCCAGATGTTCGGTGATCACCGGTAGCGTTTGATCGATACCAAAGAAAATAACTTCGCCATCGCACAACTCTGCCATTGGAACCACTAAACGGTCTGCCGCGTTCAGAACGGCAACGCCGGTCGGCAGGACAATATCGACCTGGGTCCGAAGTACCTTTGCCATTTGCTCTGCATCGTCAATATAGTATTCAGGTAGTTGGTCATTTGCGGCGATGTTAGTCACCACACCGACTTGACAACGATCGTAGGCCAACCCTTCGGCTAATATAGTCGTGCCGCCATTTTCGAATACGGCAGCTTCTACCGCACGATTAAGCAATACCCGATGCGCGCCGGTCCAATGCGCGCAATTACTTTTCTCAACTTGTTGATTGTTGAAGTAAAGGCCATCGCTGCATGCCAGGCCGGTATGCTGTCCATTCAGATTCAGCAGACGAGCGATCAAGTGAGAAACCACAGTTTTGCCATGCGTACCAGCGACACCAACTATTGGAATGCGACCATTTTCTTCACCTGAGAACAGGTGATTAATGATGGCTTGTCCGACCGGTTGCGGCTCGCCTTCGGCTGGCTTCAGATGCATCAACAGCCCTGGTCCAGCATTGACTTCGACAATCGCACCGCGTTGTTTTTCCAGGGGTTGGGATATATCTTCTGCCACCAAATCGACGCCAGCGATATCCAGACCGATAATGCGTGCTGCCAGTGATGCCGCAGCGATGACACTAGGATGAACTTTTGCAGTGACGTCGATTGATACGTTACCGGTGCGCTGAATGAGTACTTGCTTATCTTCAGGTGGAATCGTGGTGGAGGAATAACCCTGACGTTCCAGCTCCATTCTGATGATAGGTTCTTGATCCAAAATGATCGGATTAAGGGGATGCTCTTCCAAATCGCCGCGTCGGGGATCGCTATTTAACTGACTGTCGATTAGTTCGCTGATAGTTGATTTGCCGTCACCAGTCACTGACAGCGGTTCGCCGCGTGTGGCAGCGGCCAACTTGCCGCCAACAATCAGCAGGCGATGTTCGTTGCCTCGCACAAAACGCTCGACGATGACACTGCTACCTTCCTCCAGCGCAACAGCGTAGGCGGTTTCGACTTCGGCGCGGGTATTTAAGTCGATGAAAACGCCACGACCGTGGTTAGCATCGGTGGGTTTGACCACGACAGGCAACCCGATATCTTCAGCGGCCAGCCATGCATCTTCGGCGCTGTCGACCAGGCGTCCTTCCGGAATCGGCACGCCGCAAGCTTGCAACAAGCTTTTGGTCAGATCTTTGTCGCGTGAAATACTTTCTGCGATGGCGCTGGTTTGATCCGTCTCTGCGGTCCAGATGCGTCTTTGGCGCGCGCCATGACCAAGCTGTACCAGATTGCCGGTTGACAGTCGCAACGAAGGAATGCGGCGTTGATCGGCTGCATCAACTATACAGGCGGTGCTTGGCCCAAGACATAGCGAATCAACCATTTCTCGTAAGATGGTGATCTGGGCGGAAACGTCAAATGGACGATCTTCAATCGCTGCCATCACAAGATCGCGTGCGGCGTATAGAGCGGCGCGAGTGACTTGTTCGTGACGTGCGCGGACGACCACTTTATAAACGCCGCGCTTGGATGTTTCACGCGCTTTGCCAAAACCGCCCGGTAAACCGGCTAAATTTTGCAATTCTAAAGTGACATGTTCCAAAATATGACCGGGCCAGGTGCCGTCAGTCAGGCGCTGCACAAAACCACCACGTTCGCCGTAGCTGCAACGATGTTCGATCAACGACGGTAACCAGCTTGTCAGACGCTGGTTAAAGCCTGGAATGACGTTGGAAGGGCAATCTTCCAGTTCTCCGATATCGATCCAAGCTTCTAGCGCTGAACGATACGTCCATATATTTGGTCCGCGTAGGGACGTAATTCGGAGAAATTCTATGTTTTTCATGAGTATCTAGGAAGGCCATGGGATCGCACGCTGCAGAAATACCCAATTGGTTTTAACGCTTTAAGTGTTAAATGGTTTACACAAAATAAAAAATAAATAATGTCTATTGATCGCAATCAGCTTATGAAAACCCTTAAAATACGGCAGAATAATAGTTGTCTATTAAATGATATGCCACCGTAATTGATTCATTGCATCAAACATCACACAAAATGTGACGTTATTGTTGCTTATCAAAAGCGAATAAGCAACATTCCACTCATTCCATTTCATCCTACTAAGGGATGTACCATGCGGTTCAGATGACAAGCGAACACCTTAGCTCGATTTTACATTCCAAAAATATCATGCAATCTATGCCCGATCGTTGGAGTGTGGAGGTCGCACCACAACTAGCGCCCGAAGAAAAGATCGCTGCTTGGTTAGAAGTGGATATCGATTCCGCATTACATTTTACGCGTGGTTTGGTGGTCGTGACTGATCGTCGTGTATTGGCCAAAATGTCAGGCGACATAGAGTGGGGACAATGGCTTTATTCAGATGGACTGTCGTTACGTCACTTCGATCACGCAGGGATAGGAAGCCTTGAACTCATCGATCCACAAAAACGGTTGGCATGCTGGCGCTACACGCTGGGATTGAATGTCATTGCTTTGCGATTGATCAACCATTTTGAGCAGCAACTAGAAGCATATTTGTCTGGGCAACCGGTACATCATCTGGATGAAGGAGTGTGCGCCCAATGTCAGGCTCCACTGCCGCCGGGTGAGGATTCGTGTGCAATCTGTCCAGAAAAAAAGGGCGCAGTATCATCGCGCTGGGCCTTGTTTCGGTTGGTGCGATTTGCCAAGCCTTACAAATGGTCTTTGATATTTGGCTTTTTGCTAACGCTGGCATCGACCGCCGCGACCCTCGTGCCGCCGTATCTGACGTTGCCGTTAATGGATAATATTCTTATCCCATATCAAAATGGCAAGCCAATCGACGTCGGCCTCGTTCGACTGTATATGGCCGGTTTGTTGGGTTCTGCTTTGGTGGCATGGACACTGGGTTGGGCGCGGACTTATATTTTAGCGATTGTCAGTGAGCGTATTGGTGCGGATTTACGCACGTCGACCTACGAACATTTGTTGCGTTTATCGCAAGAATACTTCGGTGGAAAACGCACTGGTGATTTAATGGCGCGTATCGGATCTGAGTCTGATCGTATTTGTGTCTTTTTATCGTTGCATTTGCTCGATTTCGCAATTGATGTGTTGATGATGCTGATGACCGCAGCGATTTTGATCTCGATTAACCCTTGGTTGGCGTTGGTTACGCTTCTGCCGTTACCATTTATTGCCTGGATGATCCATTTGGTACGTGACCGCTTGCGTCACGGCTTTGAAAAAATAGACCGTATCTGGTCGGAAGTGACCAATGTTCTGGCCGACACGATTCCAGGAATACGAGTAGTTAAAGCGTTCGCTCAGGAAAAACGCGAGGCTTCACGGTTCAAGGAAGCCAACCGGCATAATTTGCTGGTCAACGATAGGGTCAATAAAATCTGGTCGTTATTTACTCCAACGGTTACCTTTCTGACCGAAATAGGGTTGTTGGTGGTGTGGGCCTTCGGTATTTGGCAAGTCTCACAAAATCAGATAACCGTGGGTGTTTTGGTGGCTTTCCTCGCTTATATTGGTCGTTTTTATACGCGTTTGGATTCGATGAGCCGAATTGTCTCGGTGACACAAAAAGCCGCCGCCGGTGCTAAGCGCATTTTTGAAATTCTCGATCACGTCTCGAGCGTTCCCGAACCAGCCAATCCGGTGCATCTTGAGAATGTTCAAGGCGCCATTGAACTGCGTGATATCGGCTTCCGCTACGGTAATCGGTCGGTGATGCGGGGGGTGAATTTGTCCATTAAACCGGGCGAGATGATCGGCTTGGTTGGACATAGTGGCTCAGGAAAAAGCACGCTGGTCAATCTGATTTGTCGCTTTTATGATGTCTCCGAAGGTGCGATCAGGATCGATGGCGTGGATATTCGGGCCTTGCCTATTGCCGAATATCGTCGCAATATCGGTCTCGTCCTGCAAGAACCATTTCTTTTCTTCGGAACCATCGCTGACAATATCTCTTATGGCAAGCCCGAGGCGACCCGCAAAGAAGTGGTGGCCGCAGCCCGCGCCGCGCATGCGCATGAATTTATTTTGCGTTTACCACAAGGTTACGATTCTCTGGTCGGCGAACGGGGTCAGGCGCTGTCAGGCGGTGAGCGCCAGCGTATTTCGATTGCGCGCGCCTTGTTGATTGATCCGCGTATCTTAATCATGGACGAAGCGACTTCGTCCGTCGATACAAGTACTGAAAAAGAGATTCAGAAGGCACTGGATAATCTGGTGCAAGGCCGTACGACCATCGCTATTGCGCATCGTCTGTCAACGTTACGAAAAGCAGATCGACTCGTAGTAATGGATCGTGGGGAGATCGTTGAGGTCGGTAATCATGATGAACTGATGGCGAGTGAAGGTGCATATTACCGCCTGTATCAGGCCCAATTACGCAACGTTGATGAAGAACCGGAATTGGAAAACTGGAATAGCATTACCGGTAAAATTCCTGAGACTATCGATTAAGATGACAATAAAAATGACACTGCATGATTTTCGATTGAGTCTAAATGCGTTTGGCCGACTGGTATTTACTGCGGCCGAGGGTGAAGTCTATCAGGGCGTTTTGCCAGTGCGGGCGTTTCCGATTAGCGCAGCCGACGAAGGCCTGTCAATTGTGGCCGCGAATGGGCAGGAGCTTGCATGGATCGATCATTTAAGTGATTTGCCGGATGATTCCCGCGCAATGGTCGAGCACGAGTTGGCAAGTCGCGAGTTTATGCCTGAAATCACACGCATTCAACATGTATCGAGCTATTCAACGCCGAGTAGCTGGACTGTAACAACGAACCGAGGTGACGCTATTTTTACGTTAAAGGGCGAGGAAGATATCCGTCGACTAGTTGGCGCATCCTTGCTTATCGCGGATAACCACGGCGTACATTTTGTGATCAGGGATATGCACGCTCTGGATAAAGTAAGCCGTAAAATTTTAGATCGATTTTTATAAATTTATTTGGCTATTTTTTTCCTGAAAAGCGGAAGTTTGAAAACGTCGCTTTCTTTGAGATTATGCTTTCGCTGTCACTATACCGCTCGAAGTTTGATATTCAGGGAAAGCACATTCTGCAATAGAATGTGACTTGCCCTTTAGAAACTTTCGTCAAGATTCAGATAACGCCATTCTCCTGTCGGCAAATCTCCAAGCGTGATTTTGCCGATTCGGATTCGCTTCAATCCCGTTACCTTCAGGCCGACAAGTTCGCACATGCGACGAATTTGCCTTTTTTTACCTTCTCGTAGCGTAAAGCTCAGTTGATCTTCGTTTTGCCATTTGACGATGGCCCGTTTTAGTGGCTTGCCATCCAGAGAAAGGCCAAAATTAAGTCGCCGCAGATCGCTGTCAGGCAACTTTGCACCATGCGGATATTGGACGCGAACCAGATACTCTTTATCGATGGACGAGTCTTCGCCAATCAGTTCCTTGGCAATTCGACCGTCCTGCGTCAAAACCAGTAAACCAACGGAATCAATATCCAGCCGACCAGCAGGAACCAGATGACGCAATTGACTACCGTGAAATTCCTGCACGGATTTATCTTCTTTCCAACGACTGGCACCGTTGACCAGAACGACAGCTGGCTTGTAGCCATCTTCGGCCTGACCACTGACATAACCCATTGGTTTGTTGATCAATATAGTGACGCGCTTTGCCTGTTCGGCGCTGGCCTGGCGCTCTACTGTGACGTGTTGATGTGGAAGTACTTTGCTGCCAAGCTCAGAGATAATGATGCCATCTACACGCACCCAGCCACGGGCGATCCATTCATCGGCTTCGCGGCGTGAGCACAGGCCGAGTTCGGACATGCGTTTGGAAAGGCGTAACGGTTCAGTCATAAAGATGCAAATCAGGTAAAGGTAAAAAATGGTGAAAGCAAAATAAAATAAGGCTTAAATCTGCAAAGCATCGAGTAAATCGGTTTCGAGTTGTAGTTGCAGGCGATTATGATTGAGCGCATTGCCATCGACTAAAAATACATCCTCGACGCGTTCGCCCAACGTCATAATTTTGGCCGTATGTAAATTAATTTTGTATTTGGCGAGTACGTTCGCGATCAAATAAAGCAAACCAGCGCGGTCATTGGCAGTGATAGCCAATAAATAATATTGTCCCCGTTCGTCTGGCCGTAAGTCAACTGTTGGCGTAACCGGAAAGGTACGTGACAGCCGTGACAACCGACCACGAGTCGGCGCAGGTAGTGGACCACGCGCCTCAAGTTGCTCGGTCAGTTCGTGCTCAATCAGATTAATAATATCGCGATAATGTTTGGCGAACAACGGCGCACTCAATAAAAATGTATCAAGGGCATATCCATGTTTGGTTGTATGAATCTTCGCATCCAGAATGCTGAAATTCTTGCTATCAAAATAACTGCAAATACGTGCAAACAAATCGGTTTCATCGGGCGTGTACACAGCCACTTGCAAGCCTTCGCCGATTGGCGCGAGCCGGGCCTTAACGATCGGTTTCGGGCTATTGACGAGTGTGTAGAAAGAACGCGTCTGCCAGGCTATATCGGCGGCATCGTGGCGTAGAAAGTACGCTACGTCCAGTTGCGCCCACAATGGCTCATGCGCATCATTGGGCAAGCCATATAAGCGCAATGTCCTCAATGCATCTTCTTGGGTATTCTTTAGTTCACGATCAGTGGAGGGGCTTTCACCCCCTAATACTCTTAGGGTGATGCGATATAAGTCCTCTAGTAACTTGCCTTTCCAGGCGTTCCAAACCTTGGGACTGGTTCCACGGATGTCGGCGACGGTCAGTAAATAGAGCGCTGTTAGATGACGTTCATCCTTGACCGTATTAACAAATTGCAAAATAACGTCAGGATCTGACATATCCTGCTTTTGCGCCACCTGAGACATCGTCAGATGCTGTTGCACCAAAAAGACCACGAGCTCGGTGTCTTCTGCCGTCAATCCGTGCTGCTGACAAAATTGGCTGGCATCGGCCATGCCGAGTTGGGAATGATCGCCGCCGCGACCTTTTGCGATATCGTGAAAAAGCGCCGCTACATAAAGTATCCAGGGGCGCGCAAAGTTGGCAATTAACTGGCTGCAAAAGGGATATTCGTGTGCATGGTCGCTCATCGTAAAGCGGCGCACGTTGCGAACCACCATTAAAATATGCTGGTCGACTGTATAGACGTGAAACAGGTCATGTTGCATTTGACCTACGATGCGACGAAAATTGGGGAGGTAGCGCCCCAAAACACCGGTCTCAGTCATCCCGCGTAGAGCATGGGTTATTCCTTGCGGTGCTTGAATAATTTGCAAAAATAATGAGCGATTGTAGGGATTTCGACGGAACGCAGCATCAATCTTTGCGCGCGCATGCCATAGAGCCCTGCGCGTACGCACGGTCATGTCTTTAAGCCTGGTATCCTGCGCGATAAGCAAGAATAGTTCGAGCATCGTGGACGGCATGGTCTCAAATTGATTATCCGCGACTATGTCAATTAGCCCGTTTATTTGATTAAAACGTTCGTTAATTGGCCGAGGAACTATGGGCTGTGGGAACAGATACCCTTCAATATTTTGCAAAAGCACCAAATTTAACTGTGTGACCGCTTTAGCGGCCCAATAATAGCGCTGCATCAGATATTCGCTGGCGCGTCGGGTCTCGGTTGTCTTGAAACCCAAGGTTTCAGCGATTGGTGTCTGGACGTCAAACACCAGTCGATCTTCGCGGCGATTAGTATGAATATGCAGACGAATGCGGATGTCTTTGAACGCGCGTTCTTTTTGTCTTAGCTGCCGTGCTTCAGTGGCTGTAATCAAAGATCGCTTGGCAAGCTGAGTCCATGAGTCACCTAGGCCCGCGGCCTTGGCGACCCACAATATCACCTGCAAATCACGCAGGCCGCCCGGACTTTCTTTGCAGTTGGGCTCAAGGCTGAACGCGGTATCTTCAAACTTCACATGGCGTTGCCGCATTTCCAGTTTTTTTGCTTGAAAAAAGGCACGTGGGTCCATCGCTGCGTCGTACCGTTTTTGTAACTCAGAGAAAAGGTGCTTGTTGCCAGTGACCAGTCGGGCCTCGAGCAAACTGGTTTTGACGGTGATATCGGCAGCAGCTTCGGTCATGCATTCGTCTATCGTACGGATGCTATGGCCAATTTCCAGGCCAATGTCCCAAAATAATTGAACAAGTTGTTCCAGATTGTTCTTTAGCTCAGCATCGGGTACCGCTTCTAATAAAATCAATAGATCGACATCAGAATGCGGAAATAACTCCCCCCGACCATACCCGCCTACTGCAACCAATGAGGCGGAGGCGGGTAACTGGAGTATTTTCCACGCTAACGTCAGAGCGGTATCGACACTTTGTCGTAATTGCTTCAGTAGCGGTTCGGGTTTGCCGTTGACTAAAAAAGCATTGATGACCGTTTGCCGTTCAGTTTTGAGTTGATTTTTTAGGGTTTTGGCAAGTGTCGACATAGCTTTGCTAAAGGGAGCGGAAAAAGGCGGTTGGGACAGCTGGAACGATTGCTATATTGACGAATGATACGATTACTTCCCGCGCCAAATGACAAGCGCACATTAACGAAAAACTCGGGAGGCAGTTGTCAATCCAGGATTGAAACCGGCCTGCCGAGTAACGCAATGATTAATATGGCAATAAATTTTGTAGCGCCAGCTTACACGATGAAAGCCGGCGGCGGTGGCGTTCCAGCCGATTTTGTCAGAATTTCATAACCTGTTTCCGTCACCAGAACTGTGTGCTCCCATTGAGCCGACAAACTACGGTCTTTTGTACGGATGGTCCAGCCGTCGCCCATTTCGCGAACGTCGCGGCGCCCGGCATTGATCATTGGCTCGACGGTAAAAATCATTCCTGCTTCTAATTTTTCGAGAGTGCCAGGACGTCCATAGTGCAGCACTTGAGGCTCTTCGTGAAATACCTTGCCGATTCCGTGCCCGCAAAATTCGCGAACAACACTGTATCCGGCTTTTTCTGCATGTTGTTGAATGACGTAGCCAATATCGCCCAAATGCGCGCCGGGTTTAATTTTGGCAATCCCAAGCCACATGCATTCATATGTCACATCACCGAGACGTTTTGCCATGATTGACGGTTCGCCAGCATAAAACATGCGGCTTGTATCGCCGTGATAGCCGTCCTTAATAACCGTAATGTCAAGATTCACGACATCACCGTTTTTAAGAACCTTATCGCCAGGGATACCATGACAAATCACATCATTTACTGATGTGCAGATTGCTTTTGGATAGGGCGTGTAACCTGGGGGGCAATAGTTCAATGGCGCTGGGATGGTTCCCTGAACATTTGTCATGTATTCATGGCAAAGACGATCCAGTTCACCGGTAGTGACGCCGACTTTAACGTAAGGAGTAATGTAATCAAGAACTTCCGAGGCGAGTTTGCCAGCAATCCGCATACCGGCGATATCTTCGGATGTTTTAATTGAAATAGAGGACATAGGTGAATAAATGTGGGAAAAGAATGACAAAATAATGTCGAAAGAATCATAAAAAATAGAGGGAATGGTAGTCCCAGCTAAATTGAGATTCGGCAGCTTGCCTAATTTAGCCCTAATTATAGTCGAGCTGGCTTAGCTTCGCTGTAAACAGGCATTGGGTACTTGAAGCATTACCCTGTTTTGAGGTAGAATCTTGGGCTGGCTGGAATTGCTATTCAGGCAGCGTTGCATTATTTTGTTTAGCACTAAAGATAGTAACGTCGTAACTCGTTGTTTTAAATCGCGAATCCGCTCGAAAAGGGTGCCCTTCTTGTATATGTATATATACAAATCTGGTGACTGAGCAGATTCCAGACCCAACCCTGGAGAAAATTATGTCCGTAACAATGCTCGAAATGCTGGAAGCCGGTGTTCACTTTGGTCACCAAACTCGTTTTTGGAACCCAAAGATGGCACCTTACATCTTCGGTCATCGTAACAAAATTCACATTGTCAACCTCGAAAAAACCCTTGGTATGTACCAAGAAGCGATGAAGTATATTCGCCAATTGTCATCCAATCGCGGCAACATCCTGTTTGTTGGTACAAAGCGTCAGGCACGTGAAATCATCGCTGCTGAAGCTGCACGTTCAGGTTCACCTTTCGTTGATCAACGTTGGTTGGGCGGTATGCTGACTAATTTCAAAACCATCAAGACTTCGATCAAGCGCCTGAAAGAAATGGAAGCTTCGATCGCTGACGGTTCAGTAGAAAATCTGAGCAAAAAAGAAGGTTTGATGTTCCAGCGTGAAATGATCAAATTGCAAAAAGCTATTGGCGGTATCAAGGATATGGGCGGCATTCCTGACGCAATCTTTGTTATCGACGTCGGTTACCACAAAGGCGCTATCACTGAAGCCGCAAAACTGGGAATCCCGGTGATCGGCGTTGTTGATACCAACCACTCACCAGAAGGCGTAACTTACATTATTCCTGGTAACGACGATTCGTCTAAAGCAATTGCTTTGTACGCTCGTGGTGTTGCTGATGCAATCATTGAAGGCCGTGCTAACGCTGTTAATGATGTAGTTGAGTTGATCAAGGCTAATGCTGGTGACGAGTTCGTTGAAGTTAACGATCAGGCGTAAATCCTGAGATTGAGGTAACACACTTCAACCAAAAAAAGGGGGCAGCGATGGCCCCTTTTTTTGTATATCCCGAATATTTTTGACTGGTGTGCGGATGATGGTTCGGTCTAGTTCTTGACGGTTTTAGCCTCACAAGAGACTTAAGCGACCAGATGGCGAAAGCGCCTTACCCGCCCCAATTCTAGGAGAATAATATGGCAGTAATTACTGCAGCACTGGTTGGTGAACTGCGCGCAAAAACTGATGCGCCAATGATGGAATGCAAAAAAGCGTTGACGGAAGCCGAAGGCGACATGGTCAAAGCAGAAGAAATTTTGCGTGTTAAATTAGGTGGAAAAGCCTCGAAGGCAGCCTCCCGGATTACAGCCGAAGGCGTTGTTGCTGCTTATATCACTGGCGGCGTTGGCGCTTTGGTAGAAGTTAACTGCGAAACAGACTTCGTAACCAAAAATGACGAATTCATCGCATTGGTTAACGCTTGCGCCAAGTTGGCAGCGGAAAATAATCCAGCTGACATCGCTGCTTTATCCGCCTTGCCATTGAATGGAGGTACTGTCGAATCTTGTCGTACAGAATTGATTGGTCGTATCGGTGAGAATATGTCGATTCGTCGTTTTCAGCGTTTTGAAACCACTGCCAAACTCGCTTCTTATATTCACGGCACCAGTATTGGTGTAATGGTTGAGTACGACGCTGCGAATGAGCAAGTCGGAAAAGATGTTGCTATGCATATTGCTGCAATGAAGCCAGTATCGTTGTCTTCGGATCAAGTGCCAGCGGAACTGATCGAAAAAGAACGCTCGGTAGCGACTTTGAAGGCTGCAGAATCTGGCAAACCTGCTGAAATCGCTGCAAAGATGATTGAAGGCTCGGTACAGAAGTTCTTGAAAGAAGTTTCTTTATTGAATCAGTCGTTCGTAAAAAACGACAAACAAACCGTCGAACAAATGCTTAAAGAGGCAAATGCCAGCGTTAAGTCGTTCGCGATGTTTGTGGTCGGTGAAGGCATAGAGAAAAAAGTAGATGACTTTGCTGCAGAGGTTGCGGCAACGGTTGCCGCAGCCGGACAAGCTTAAATAATAGGAAAAAGCGGGCCGGAAGGCCCGTTTTTTCTGTTGTCGGGAATTTTTTGATCCATACGTGGACTAAATGGCGCGACAAGCATTTTGTGACTGCAAATCGCCTGCAGTTTAATGGGGCGGATTTACTTTACAGGCGCAAAGTTGTAATTTGTACAGCTAAGTTGTAATGCATGATCGTAGTAAATATCGAGGTGGCTAATTTAAAAAATAGTAGCCTCGAATAGCTAGTGTAATAATAAAAATACGTAATAATTAATTGTTAATCGGATAGAACGAAGGACTCAGACCATGACCAAACCAGCATATAAGCGTGTTCTCCTTAAGCTCTCCGGTGAAGCCCTGATGGGCAATGATGCCTATGGCATCAATCGAGCGACTATCGATCGTATGGTTGCCGATGTTGCCGAAATTGCAGCGCTAGGTGTGCAACTGGCGATTGTTATAGGCGGCGGAAATATTTTCCGCGGTGTGGCACCCGGTGCAGAAGGAATGGATCGCGCCACGGCAGATTATATGGGCATGTTGGCAACAGTGATGAACTCACTAGCGCTGGCAGATGCTATGCGTCAAGCCGGATTGACTGCACGCGTCATGTCGGCGATCAGTATCGAGCAAGTGGTAGAACCATATGTACGACCAAAAGCGTTGCAATATCTGGAAGAAGATAAAGTAGTGATTTTTGCAGCAGGTACTGGTAACCCATTTTTTACTACGGATACGGCGGCGGCGTTGCGCGGTTCCGAAATTGGCGCCGAAATAGTGCTTAAAGCGACCAAAGTTGATGGCGTCTACAGCGCAGATCCTCAAAAAGACCCTGCCGCGACACGCTACACCACTATTACTTTTGATGAAGTTATTACTAAGCATCTGCAAGTAATGGACGCAACGGCGTTTGCGTTGTGCCGCGATCAAAAGCTACCCATTAAAGTATTTTCTATCAATAAACCGGGCGCGTTACTGCGCGTGATTATGGGTGAAGATGAGGGTACGCTGGTTCACGTTTAAAATATCAACCTGTTCACGCGTGTGAGGGTGGACCTGCATGGTATCTCCGCAGGGTCTTCATTCTAGAATGATATCTTGGAATGTTTAGTGGACGGTATAGCTGAATATTAGGCAGTTTTTTAAATTAAGTTATTCAAAGATTAAAGCCTAAGGCTTACGAATAGGAGAGCAGCATGAGCGTTGCTGACGTTAAAAAAAGTACCGATCTGAGAATGCAGAAGTCCCTTGAGACTTTGCGCGCAGATTTGGCCAAAGTACGTACCGGCCGTGCCCATACCGGCATATTGGACCATGTTCAAGTTGAGTATTACGGTAGCCCCACGGCTTTGAGCCAGGTCGCAAGTGTGACCTTAATTGATGCCCGTACCATCGGTGTACAGCCATTCGAAAAGAAGATGATTGCTGTCATCGAAAAAGCGATTCGGGAAGCTGATTTAGGCCTGAATCCATCGACGCAAGGAGAGATCATTCGTGTTCCGACTCCGGCATTGACGGAAGAACGTCGTAAAGAAATGGTCAAACTCGTCAAAAGCGAAGCAGAAGATGCGAAAATTGCTATACGTAATATTCGTCGAGACGCCAATGAAGGGCTAAAAAAACTCGTTAAAGATAAAGAGTGCTCCGATGATGACGAGCGACGCGCCCAAGATGAAATTCAGAAGCTGACAGACAAAGCGGTATCCGATGTAGACAAGCAGGTCGTAGATAAAGAAAAAGAAATTTTGACGGTGTAAAGTATTGCTGGATGTCCGATTCAGGATATTTTGTAAGCAGCCATCAATGGATTGACGAGCGGCACATGAACAGACGTTTACTAGAAGAAATTTTTCTGTAAGTGAAATTTTTTGTGCTGCTCCCGCATTCCGATCAAGTCTGCGTAGTAAGATTCTAAATCGGTACCGAGAATTTTACGGACGATTCGAAGCAGCAGGCTCTAAACAATCATTCTTATTTCATTTTTCATGACTTATTCAAGTTCGACGCTTTCAGTGCCGTCAAGTGCGGTAGTGCCTCGGCATATAGCTATCATTATGGATGGCAACGGCCGTTGGGCTACGCGCCGATTTTTGCCACGCTTTGCGGGGCACGGTAAAGGCGTCGAGGCGGTTCGTAATATTGTAGAGACATGTGCCAAGCTTGGTGTCGAGTTTGTCACTTTGTTTGCATTTAGTTCTGAGAACTGGCGACGTCCTGAAGAAGAGGTGTCATTATTAATGCGCCTTTTTGTTACCGCGCTCGAACGTGAAGTTGGAAAAATGCATAACAATGGAATTCGTCTGAAGGTGGTTGGTGATCTGAGTCGTTTTGACGCTAAGTTGCGGGATATGATTGCCAATGCTGAGCGTAAAACTGCGAACAATACCAATTTAACTGTCACCATTTGTGCAAATTATGGTGGTCGTTGGGACGTTATGCAGGCTGTAAAAAAGATGTTGGCCCAAGGTATCCCTGACAACGGGTTGTCGTTTACTGAAGATCAACTCGCTGAGCATCTGGCTATGGCTTATGCGCCGGAACCAGACCTATTTATTCGCACTGGCGGTGAGCAGCGGATTTCCAATTTTTTGCTATGGCAATTAGCGTATAGCGAACTCTATTTTACGGATACTTATTGGCCTGATTTTGACGCCGCTGAACTAGATAAGGCGATTGCCTCTTATCAGCAGCGTGAGCGTCGCTTTGGGCGTACCAGTGAGCAATTGGTAAAACATAAAAAGGCGTCTTGATGCTTAAAACGCGTGTAATTACAGCGTTGTTACTATTGGCAGTGTTATTGCCGATTCTTTATCTCAATTTTTTTCCTGCGTTTGCTATTGTCGCCGTACTTTTTTTTGCCGCTGCCATTTGGGAGTGCGCGCGGCTTTTTGGCGTCACTGGCCAGCGTGCGTTAGCTTGTGCCGCTGCTACAATGATCTTACTCATTTTGGTATTGGTAAAAGGCAATGGTGCCAATCTGGGTTCGCTATTTGCTCTTTGCGTAGCGCTTTGGTGTCTGCGTTTTACGCCTTCTTTGGGTTTAGGATTGCCGGCGCTCAACAGTGTTGGTAATCGCATCGTTGGATTCACCTACGCGATCTCGATTTTTGGTTGTTTTCTTGCTATCCTCGGACTTTTCCTGCATTCTCCAATTTACTTGCTTTCAGTGATGGCCATCGTGTGGGTTGCAGATATTGGCGCCTATTTTTGTGGCAAAGCGTTTGGAAGACGTAAGTTAGCACCGTCCATTTCGCCGGGTA
Organism: Glaciimonas sp. Gout2; assembly: GCF_035018905.1. Lineage (NCBI taxonomy): Bacteria > Pseudomonadati > Pseudomonadota > Betaproteobacteria > Burkholderiales > Oxalobacteraceae > Glaciimonas > Glaciimonas sp. Gout2. Next base: position 31,741 of record NZ_JASJXA010000013.1, read on the forward strand.
AATCGTGGGAGGGGGCGATTGGAGGCTGGGTATTTGTGTTGGTGATCGCCAGCCTCATTTGCGTTTCTCCTGCAGCGATACCGTTAGCAGATACTTTTCCTGTGCAGCTATTCCTGGTGTGGGGTTGGCCTGGCTTATTTGGTGTCATGACAATATTGGTAATGGCGAGTGTAATAGGGGACTTATTTGAGTCATTATTAAAACGCCGTGCCGGCTTTAAGGATAGCAGTCAACTGTTACCGGGGCATGGCGGCGTTTTAGATCGAATTGATGCGTTGATTCCTGTGCTCCCGTTGGTAGCATTATTGGGTTACTGGTTTTAAGGTCGCTCATGCAAAATATTACAATTCTCGGTTCAACCGGCTCAATAGGTGTATCCACGCTCGATGTGCTTGCGCGCCATCCTGAGCGGTATGCCGTTTACGCGTTGACCGCGCATAGCAGGATTGAGCAGCTGGCAGAGCAGTGCGAACAATTCAGGCCGCAGGTTGCTGTTGTGGGTACTGCGCAAGCGGCCTCTCAATTGTCACGGCTACTGCTTTCAAAAGGCTTAAAAACACAGGTTTCTTACGGTGAGCAAGCCTTGTGCGAAGTGGCGAGTTCACCGTCTTGCAACACGGTCATGGCTGCGATTGTTGGTGCCGCAGGATTGGCACCATCGCTGGCAGCAGCATATGCCGGAAAAAAAATCCTGTTGGCGAACAAAGAAGCGCTCGTCATGTCGGGCCAGTTGTTTATTGATGCCGTGCGCATCAGTGGCGCAACGCTTTTGCCGATTGACAGCGAGCATAATGCGATTTTTCAATGCCTGCCACACGGATATCAGCGTGATCCGAGCGCTGCGGGAATTGTCAAGATTCTGTTGACGGCATCTGGTGGTCCATTTCTCGGAAGAGCGGTCGAGACGCTCGAATTAGTCACGCCAGCAGAAGCAGTTGCCCATCCTAACTGGGTAATGGGGCGAAAAATTTCAGTCGATTCAGCGACCATGATGAACAAAGGCCTCGAAGTCATCGAGGCGCATTGGTTGTTTGGTACGCCAGCGAGTCAAATTGAGGTGGTGATCCATCCCCAAAGTGTTATTCATTCGATGGTGTCCTACGTGGACGGTTCTGTTTTAGCGCAATTAGGTAATCCTGATATGCGCACGCCGATTGCTTATGCTTTGGCTTACCCTGAGCGTATTTCCTCTGGCGTTGCTCCACTTGATCTGACTATAATCGGTCAATTGCAATTTACTAAGCCTGACCTGACTCGCTTCCCTTGTTTGAAACTCGCGTATGATGCGCTGTTGGCAGGGGGATCAGCGGCGACGGTATTAAACGCAGCGAACGAAGTCGCTGTCGAAGCGTTTCTTGATGGAAAAATCGGATTTCGCATGATAGATCAATTAATCGCCCGTACTATGGACAAGTTGCCGTTATGCACGGTAACCGATATTAACTCACTGCTTGAGCAGGATCATCTGGCTCGTCTTGCAGTTCGCTCATTAATCTCCTGATGGCCTTCATACAAACAATTTTAGCTTTTCTGGTGGCGTTGGGTTCATTAGTCATCATTCACGAACTCGGTCATTACTCGGTCGCACGTTTGTGCGGCGTGAAGGTTTTGCGTTTTTCTGTCGGGATGGGAAAAGTGATCTTCTCACGCCGCTTTGGGCCAGATCAGACCGAATGGGCGATCTCCCTGTTGCCATTAGGCGGCTATGTAAAAATGCTTGATGCGCGCGAGCAAGACATTAGCGCCATGTCTCCGGCAGATCTTAAGCGTGAGTTCACGCATCAGTCCGTATGGCGGCGTATAGCGATTGTTGCTGCTGGGCCGCTAGCGAATTTTGCGCTCGCTATTTTGTTATTCGCTGGTTTATACATCCATGGCATCCCAGAGCCGACACCTAAATTACGCGCCGTCCCAGAGCAATCTGTAGCCTATCAAGCTGGCTTACGTGGTGGTGAGTTGGTGACCGCGGTGGATGGTGAGCCTATTCAGATTTGGTCAGACCTTCGCTGGAAGCTGATGCAGGTTGCGCTTGAAAAAGGTAGTGTGAAGCTGGATGTTCAGCACCTGAATACTGGACCTTCAGGCGGAAATGTATTGGATACTGTCACTTTACCGTTAAACAGTATTAGCGCTAAGGAGCTAGAGGGTGATTTTTTAGGGAAGTTGGGGATTTCACTGGCACGACCAAAAGCGGTACTGGGCAAAGTCATGCCTGATGGGCCTGCTATGAAGGCTGGGTTACGTGAGGGTGATTTAATTACGAGTGTTAATGGTCTTGCGGTTGATGATGGCTTGGCATTAGTTGAAAAGGTACGTTCCTCACCAGATAAAAAGCTCACCATCGCAGGATTGCGTGAGGGTCAGGTTTTTCAACTCGAAGTGACGCCAGCCCGGCAAGAAAATAAAGGCGAGACATTCGGCCAGATTAAAGTAGAGGTACCATTAGCGCCAGAAATGATTGTTGCCAGTAGTACGCCGTTGGCAGCGCTGGTAAAAGGTGCCGAAAAAACCTGGGATAGCAGCGTTTTGACCTTAAAAATGCTGGGAAAAATGTTGGTTGGTCAGGTTTCCTGGAAAAATATTACTGGTCCGATTACTATAGCGGACTACGCAGGGCAAACTGCACGTATTGGCGCAATTAGTTATCTCAGCTTTATTGCTTTTATTAGTATCAGTTTAGGTGTCATGAATTTGCTCCCTATCCCGGTTTTAGATGGGGGCCTTTTGCTGTATTATTCGGTGGAAGTTTTGACCGGACGTCCCGTTCCTGAACGTTTTGGAGAAATTGCTCAACGTGCAGGTATTGGCATTTTGATGACGTTAATGGCAGTTGCTATGTTTAATGACATCGTTCGCCTTATATTTTAGTGTTGAGCCTCGCTACATGCTTCTCAAATAGTGAGGTTCATCTCAAGTTTTTTCTTCTTGTCCGACAATCGTGGTCGGCGAGGACATTGATAACAAACGATCGCTAATGAAATTACATTCCCAGCATTTCCCTTTGTCGATTCTTCCCCGTCGTTTGATCGCAATCGCGGCCTTCGCTCTCTGTTCAGGACAGGCGCTGGCTGTGCAGCCTTTTGTGATCAAGGATATTCGTGTCGAAGGTATCCAACGGACCGAGGCTGGTACCGTTTTCAATTACCTCCCGGTGCGTGTCGGTGAAACTTTCGACGACGAAAAGGCAACAGCTTCCATTAAAGCGCTGTATGCCACTGGTTTCTTCAAAGACGTCAGAGTGGAGTCGGATGGCAATGTACTAGTGATTATGGTCGAGGAGCGACCTGCAATTGCTGGCGTTGCATTCTCTGGAACCAAAGAATTTGATAAAGACCAGCTCACCAAAGCCCTGAAGCAGATCGGCGTCGGTGAGTCGCGTATTTACGATAAGGCTTTAGTTGATCGCGCGGAGCAAGAGTTGAAGCGTCAGTATTTGTCGCGTGGTTTGTACGGTATGAAAGTCACAACGACGGTAACGCCAGTTGAGCGAAATCGCGTTAACATTAATTTTGCGGTTGATGAAGGAGACGTTTCTCGCATCAAGCAAATTAATTTTGTTGGAAATAAAGTCTTTTCTGACAATAAGTTACGAGAACAACTTAATTTGCGTTCGCCAGGTTGGTTTACCTGGTACACCAAGGCTGATCAATATTCCAAAGAAAAACTGGCTGGCGACATAGAGACCTTGCGTTCGTATTATTTGAACCGTGGTTATATCGAAATGCAGATTGATTCTAGCCAAGTATCAATTACACCAGACAAAAAAGATATTTACGTTACCTTAAATATTAATGAAGGCGATAAATTTACAGTATCTGATGTCAAGTTGGAAGGTGAGATGTTCGGTCGTGAAGACGAGCTTAAGTCATTAATACAACTGAAAAAAGGTGAGGTATTTTCCGGCCAGAAGTTAACCGACACTACGAAGAAAATTTCAGAGCGCCTTGGTAATTTCGGCTATGCATTTGCTAATGTGAATGCTAATCCGATATTAGATCGGAATAAAAAGGAAGTCGCGTTTACCATTATGGTCGACCCTGGTAAACGGGTTTACGTGCGCCACATAAATGTGGTTGGCAATACCAAGACCCGTGACGAAGTGGTGCGTCGTGAATTCCGTCAATTTGAAGATTCATGGTATGACGGTTCAAATATTAAATTATCGCGTGATCGGGTTGATCGCCTGGGTTATTTTAAAGATGTGAATATTGATACGCCAGAAGTCGCAGGGACCACGGATCAGGTTGATGTCAACATGACGGTGACCGAAAAGCCGACCGGTAACATTATGATTGGTGCAGGTTTTTCACAAGCCGACAAAGTCAGCTTAACCGGTTCTATTCAGCAACAGAATGCGTTTGGTAGTGGTAACACGGTAGGCTTGGAAGTCAACACTAGTCACACTAATCGGACTATTGCCGTATCGCAGACCAATCCGTACTTCACCGACGACGGCGTCAGTCGGACGTATGATTTGTACTTGCGCACAGTGAGTCCTTCCGTGTACACGCAGGGTGACTATAAAGTCCGTACTCTTGGTAGTGATGTCAAGTTCGGTGTTCCGTTTTCAGAACTTGACACGATTTTCTTCGGCATTGGTGTTGAAAATACCAAAGTATATGCGGATGGTCTGAGCCCGAGCCTTTATCAGCAATATGTGGCCGATTTCGGTAATGGCAGAATTGACCCTGCGACGGGCTTCCTTAGAAGTCCAAGTTCGGCAGCGACAACTAGTTTCCCTCTGACTGTAGCTTGGCAACGTGATAGTCGTGATAGCGCTCTGGTTCCGACAAAGGGCCGTTATCAGCGTGCTAATCTGGAAGTATCTGCTGTTGGTACTTTGCGTTACTACAGAGCAAGTTATCAGCATCAATACTTCCAACCGCTATTTGGTAATGCCGTGACATTGGCAATGAACGGCGAAGTTGATTACGGTGCAGGGCTATTTGGTCAGGCTTACCCAGTCTTCAAAAACTATTATGCTGGTGGTATTGGAACCGTACGCGGTTACGAAGCTTCAACACTCGGCTCGAAGGTCGATCAATATGGCGACTCACTTGGTGGCTCTAAGCGTATATTTGGTAACCTCGAGATGCAGTTTCCGTTCCCTGGTTCTGGCAATGATCGTACGTTACGTTGGTTTACGTTTCTGGACGGCGGTCAGGTATTTGCTGATAAGACGCCAATGTCTTTCAAAGACTTGCGGTACTCAACTGGCTTCGGCTTGAGCTGGGTCTCTCCGATTGGCCCATTGAAGTTGAGTTGGGGTATGCCTTTGAATGCTAAAACTCAAATTATAGATGGTGTAAGTGTTTCTGATAAAGTGCAACATTTCCAGTTTCAGTTAGGCACAGGATTCTAAGAAATGGCACTGTTGTACAAGAATGGCATAATGTTTAATTTGAATAGCGGAGAACGGCTTTGAAGTCTCTTACTACATCATTCGGATCGCTGAAATTGGCTGCGGTTTTGGCACTTTGTCTGACCTCGAGCGCGGCTGTTTATGCGCAGGAGGGTTCAAAAATCGCTTTTGTTAGTAACGAACGGATTTTCCGTGAGGCTGCACCTGCCAAGGCTGCAGACGCTAAAATTCAGGCTGAGTTTTCCAAGCGCGATAAAGATTTGCAGGATCTGGCTGCTCGCCTGAAGGGTATGTCTGACAAGTTAGATAAGGATTCTGCAACAATTCCGGAATCTGAGCGATTAAAGCGTCAACGCGAACTAGCTGATCTGGATAAAGACTTTCAACGTAAACAACGTGAGTTTCGAGAGGATCTGAACCAGCGTCGGAATGAGGAGTTGGCCATTGTGCTGGAGCGGACCAATAAGGTAATTAAGCAAATTGCAGATGCTGAAAATTACGATATCGTCTTTCAGGATGCTGTATACGCGAATAAACGTATTGACATTACCGATAAAGTGCTGAAAGCACTCAACAAGTAATCTAGTTTTTAAATGAGGCCACAATGAGCATTCGGCTGAAAGAACTGGTCGAACGCTTGGGCGGCCAGTTAATTGGCGATGCGGATATTGCGATATCCGGCATTGCGCCGTTAAGTGATGCAACGGCAACACAAATTACATTTCTCTCCAATCCCAAGTTTCGATCTCAAGCAATCCAAAGTCAGGCAGCGGCCATCGTTTTGTCTGTGGCGGATGATGCCTTCCTCAGTGTAAGCTTTCAGGGAACACGTATTGTTGTTACAAATCCCTATGCTTACTTTGCGCGCGTTGCGCAAATTTTTGTGGAACTAAATGCGCCATTGGTGAATGCCGGTATTCATCCTTCTGCCGTTATAGATCCATCTGCAAGCATAGCGGCGACCGCATGTATTGGTGCGAACGTTGTTATTGATGCAGAGGCGGTGATTGCTGATCATGCGTATATCGGCCCGGGCTGTGTGATTGGTCGTGCTGTAAAAATAGGGTCGATGACCCGATTACATGCACATGTCACGATTTATGCAGAATGTGAAATTGGTCAGCGCGGTATCATCCACTCGGGTGCGGTAATCGGCGCCGATGGATTCGGTTTTGCGAACGATGCAGGAACTTGGGTTAAAATTCCACAAACCGGTCGTGTGATGATCGGGGACGATGTTGAAATTGGCGCAAACACGACGATTGACCGCGGAGCCTTATCCGATACCGTTATTGAAGAAGGGGTTAAGCTGGACAACCAGATCCAGATTGCCCATAACTGCCATATCGGTGCGCACACTGCTATTGCTGCATGTGCAGGCATTGCCGGTAGCGCTAAGATTGGGAAATATTGCTCTATCGGTGGCGCGGCTATGATACATGGTCATATCACCATCGTTGATCATGTGCACGTTTCAGCCGGTACACTCGCCTTACGTTCTATTTTGGAGCCAGGTCAATACACGGGTTTCTATCCAATTGCAAAGCATGGCGATTGGGAAAAATCGGCAGCGCTGGTGCGCAATTTGAGCGCCACACGACAGAAAATCCGGGCCTTGGAAAATTCCATTAAACAGCTTACAGAAAAAGATAATGAATAGTCTTAATAACGGTCTCAATATTTGCCAGATTAAAGAATACTTACCGCATCGCTATCCGTTATTACTGGTGGATCGGGTATTGCGCTGGGAAAGTGGTAAATCGATTACTGCTATCAAAAATGTCACGATCAACGAAGAGTTCTTTAACGGTCACTTTCCGAACAAACCGGTTATGCCCGGTGTATTAACCATTGAGGCATTAGCGCAAACAGCCGCGTTATTATCTTTTTTGAGTGAAGGCCGCAAACCGGACGAAAATACTGTGGTCTATTTTCTAGGTATAGATAAGGCGCGCTTCCGTCGCCCTATCGAACCCGGGGATCAGATCAAACTAGAGGTTGAAATTCTGCGCGTGGTACGTGGAATCTGGAAATACAAAGCGATTGCCACTGTAGATGGAGAGCTTGCTGTGGAGGCAGAATTTATGTGCACCATGCGCCATGCCGTAACGCCTGAACATGCCGTCGCTCCTGTTGCTCCGGCTAATATTTCTGCGTGATTTCGATGAGTCGAATTCACTCTACCGCAGTTGTTGATTCCCGCGCTGTACTTGATAGTACGGTCGAAGTCGGTGCTTATTCGATCATTGGGCCGAATGTCACTATCGATGCCGGAACCAAGGTTGGGCCACATGTTGTGATTGAGGGGCATACCAGCATTGGTCGTGATAATACATTTTTTCAATTTGGCTCGATTGGTGCAGCGCCACAGGACAAAAAATACGCTGGCGAACCGACGCGCCTTGAGATTGGAAGCGGCAATACAATCCGCGAATTTGTAACGCTCAATTTGGGGACATCGCAGGATGTCGGTGTCACGCGGTTAGGTGATGACAATTGGGTAATGGCTTATGTTCACGTTGCACATGACTGTCAAATTGGCAGTCATACAGTCATAGCAAATAATGCGACATTGGCAGGACACGTGCACGTGGGCGACTGGGTTTTGCTTGGGGGATTCACCACAATACATCAATTTTGCCGTATCGGCCCTCACGCAATGACTGCATTTACTGCGGCAGTCAGCCAGGACGTCCCCCCGTTTGTAACAGCTGCCGGTAATCGGGCAGTTCCTGCGGGGATTAATAGCGAAGGCTTGCGACGACGTGGTTTTAGCAGCGAACAGGTCATGACGATTAAGCGTGCTTATCGATTGATTTATCGTTCAGGATTACCTTTAGAGGAAGCCAAAGCTGCGCTAGAGGCAGAAGAGTTAAAGTCTCCTGACTCAGCCGAGTATGTTCGCATGCTGCGCGAATTCATCAGCTCTTCTCAACGCGGCATTATTCGCTAACGTGCCGGACATATCACCTGTTTCGATTGCAATGGTGGCCGGAGAGACCTCGGGCGATCTGTTAGCGAGTTGTTTGTTATCTGGGTTGCGACCACAATTGCCGGAGGCTTTGATGTACGGCATCGGTGGTCCCAAGATGGCAGATTATGGATTCGTTAGTCATTGGGCGATGGATAAGCTAGCGGTAAACGGCTTATTTGAAGTACTCGCCCACTATCGAGAGCTAAAAGGAATTCAGGTCGCTTTGCGAGATCGCTTACTCATCGAAAAGCCAAATATTTTTATTGGGGTGGATGCTCCCGATTTTAATTTTGGACTAGAAACGCAACTCAATCACGCGGGTATTCCCACAGTCCATTTTATCGGTCCATCAATTTGGGCCTGGCGTGGCGGGCGGATCAAGAAAATTGCACGCTCCGGTTCGCATATGCTGGTGATATTTCCATTCGAAGAAAAAATTTATCGCCAGGCTGGAGTTCCTGCAACTTATGTGGGCCATCCGCTCGCGCAAGTCATTCCAATGGTGCCGGACGTCGCGGGGGCACGTGTCACGCTAGGATTGCCAGCCAATGCTACGGTCGTGGCAATTTTGCCGGGCAGCCGCATGTCGGAGCTTCGTTACAACACAGTCAGTTTTGTCGGTGCTGCCAAAATGCTGGCAGCGCGTGATAAAAATATATGTTTTATAGCGCCAATGGCCGGCCCGAAACAGCGCGCTTTGTTTATCGAGTTGATCAAAGAAGCTGGCTTGCAAGATGTTGAAATCCAATTGCTTGATGGTCAGTCACATGTTGCAATGGAAGCAGCGAATGCTGTTCTGGTGGCATCCGGTACGGCATCGCTCGAAGTCGCGCTGTACAAAAAACCGATGGTGATTGCTTACAAGATGATGCGTGCCACTTGGGAAATATTGCGCCACATGAGCTATCAGCCATGGATCGGACTACCAAATATTTTGGCCCGGGAATTTCTGGTGCCAGAGTTATTGCAGCATGCGGCAACGCCGCAAAAGCTTGCTGACGCGTTGTGGAGCCAATTGCAAGACGTAGCGCTTCAAGAGATGTTGCGTGAGCGTTTTACTGAGATGCACATCGCGCTGTTACGCGACACCGCGAACGAGAGTGCACAAGCAGTATTGAAAATCATTGATCAGTATTAATTATGTCTTCTTATTATTATACCCGATGTATTGAGCTGCTTAAATGACCAGGCGTTGCGAGTTATGCTGCGCTCTGCCAGAGTTGAAGACCGTGACTGGTAAAGTTAAAGTGCTGGCGTGTCTTTGATTTCTAAGCCGCCTTGTCTGCCGATATCGTATCGACATTGCACTATTATGAATTTTTTTATAGATAGTTGGACACTAATTTGAAAATTTCTGACATTGATCTGCCGCTATTTGATTATGACTACCCAGACGAGATTGTTTGTGGCGTTGACGAGGCAGGGCGTGGACCGCTCGCGGGGCCGGTTTTTGCTGCAGCCGTCATACTTGATCCATCCCGTCCTATTATCGGCCTGCGTGATTCCAAAAAGTTGACAGCAGAGCGACGCGAACTATTGGCGGTGCAAATTAAAGAGTGTGCGTTAGCTTGGTCGATTGCGGAATGCTGCGAGGAAGAGATCGATACCCTAAATATTCTGCAGGCAAGTATGCTGGCGATGAAGCGTGCTGTCGAAGGGTTGTCGATGCCACCGACGCTCGCGCTGATCGACGGCAATCGTTGTCCGGTTATGAGCATTCGTGCCGAGGCGATTGTGAAGGGGGATGACAAGGTTCAAGCGATTTCGGCTGCATCGATACTCGCTAAAACTGCGCGTGATGCGGCGTTGCACATTTTGCACGCGCAATATCCGCTCTATGCCTTCGATCAGCACAAAGGCTACCCGACCGCATTACATCTGGAGCGGCTGCGTGTACACGGTGTATCGCCAGTCCATCGTAAATCGTATGCTCCGGTTCGCGCAATGTTGTTGCTTGAACGTGCAGTTTAAGTTCGCGTACCTTAATCGTCTTAAAATGTCCGATGTGCCACAAGTTAGCTGCAATCCTCACCTTTCGCCAATATGAAACTGATTACCTCCCCCTATAATTCTCTGTATAAAGAATTGAAACTGCTGGCTACCCGCTCACAAACGCGGCGCAAGTTGGGTAAGTCTTTGCTGGATGGCGTCCACTTAACCGAGTCATATCTACAACATTACGGCTTCCCATCGTTATGCGTTGCTAGCGAAAGCGCATTGTTGCACCCGGAAGCGGCAGCTTTGATTGCTCGTTGTGAGTCAGGAGGCGTTCAGTGTGTTGCCTTTTCTGACGCGCAGTTTACTATTCTGAGCCAGGTGGAGCATGGAGTAGGGCTATTATTTGTCGTCGATACACCGCAATTTTTTGTGCCGGACGCCATCACCCAATCTGCGGTGTTGCTCGATAATCTGCAAGACCCTGGTAATCTCGGTTCTATTTTGCGTAGCGCCGCCGCCGCTGGCATCAAACAGGTTTATTGTTCGTCTGGCACTGTCTATGCTTGGTCGCCAAAGGTACTACGTGCTGGTATGGGGGCCCATTTTTTGCTTGAGATTTTTGAGAATGTCGATTTGTTAGCGATTGTCACGCATGCACAAATACCGGTTTTGGCAACCAGTTCCTATGCCCAAAAGAGTCTGTTTCAGGCAGACCTGAAAACGCCTGTGGCATGGCTGTTCGGTCATGAAGGGCAGGGCGTTGCTGAGGATTTATTGGCAGAAGCCAGCGAGCGGGTTGTTATTCCCCATTTGGGACAAATGGAGTCACTCAATGTCGCCGCCGCTGCCGCTATTTGTTTTTTTGAGCAAGTGCGCCAATCACAGCCTAATTAATGGTTGCCAGCCATGTCATCAAGCTACGTTGATTCGAATAAAGCATTACCTCGTTATAGCGGGATAATACCGGTAAGCAGATTGGTTGGCTGATCGACTCATACTATCCATCATTTTCTGTTTTCATCTCCTGCAGGATGGTCGCGGCGATCTCCTCAATTGACTTGGTGGTTGATGACATCCACCTTATTCCCTCACGTTGCATCATGGCTTGCGCCTCATTGATTTCATAGCGGCAGTTAGCAAGCGCGGCATACTTACTACCTGGAAGTCGTTCATTACGTATTTCGGACAGTCGCTCCGGCAAAATAGTCAGACCGAAGATTTTTTGTTTAAATGGCATTAGGCCACTTGGCAATTTTTCGCGGACGAAATCCTCGGGAATCAACGGATAATTTGCCGCCTTAATGCCATATTGCATCGCCAGATACAAGCTAGTTGGTGTTTTGCCTGAGCGTGACACACCAACCAGAATAACGTCAGCATCGGCCAGATTTTTGTTCGACTGCCCATCGTCATGCGCCAGCGAAAAATTAATTGCTTCGATTCGATTCTTATATTCCTCGGAATTTGCAGTGTTATGGCTGCGACCGACGGTATGAGTTGATTTAATTCCTAACTCTTTTTCCAGTGGCTCGACAAAAGTTTGAATCAAATCCATATGCATAGCCTTGGCTTGCTGTATGACTTTTGACAAATCTGTTTTTACCAATGTAGAAAAAACAATTGGTAATTTGCCATCTGTAGCGAATGCTTCGTTGACTCTGCGCGTCGCCTCGTAAGCCTTATCGAGCGTATCGATAAACGGCAGCCGCACCTGCTTAAAGCGCAGTTCAAACTGTGTCAGGACCGAATGCCCGAACGTTTCGGCGGTAATGCCGGTGCCGTCGGAAACAAAAAAGACAGTGCGGTTTGCGGCTGGCAGTGGAAGCGTTGGAGCGTCTGACATAGTGTATATGAGAAAAAAACCGGTTAAAAAGAGGGAAATCTAACTAAATCCTAATACTGTTCGCAGTGATAGAGTACACGATACAAGACCTTGGCATAAAGAGCCTTGATGATCAAATTGCTCACAATGGGCACATTCTGTTACTAGTCTAGTTCTCACTTTAGTTGCGAATTGACATAAAATGGCGACCAACAGATAAATTAGCGCGACCTGCCAGAGCATAACAAAAGAGAATGGTTACGCGCATGCACTTAAAGATTTCTTATCATCAAACTAGAGGTTGTTATGTCAAATGCAATACAGATGGGCGCTGCCCAGGGAGCGGCTTACGTTGTTCCCTTTGAAAATCTGCGAATGACGGATGTTGATACCGTCGGCGGAAAAAATTCATCGCTGGGTGAAATGATTAGCCAGCTTGCAACCGCTGGAGTGCGGGTTCCGGGTGGCTTTGCTACTACGGCGCAGGCTTTCCGAGACTTTCTGTCTTACAGTGCCAACGGCGGATTGTCATTGGCGCAACGCATTGCCGATCGTCTTGAAACATTAGATGTGGAAGATGTACGGGCGCTAGGGCAAGCCGGTGCTGAAATTCGTGAATGGATCGTTGCTACGCCATTTCAACCGCAGCTTGAAAAAGATATTCAAGAATCTTACCAGCGCCTGGTTGCTGATTCGTCCAGCGAGATGTCTTTTGCCGTGCGTTCTTCAGCGACAGCTGAAGATTTGCCAGATGCATCGTTTGCGGGCCAGCAGGAAACTTTCCTCAACGTGGTCGGTATCGAAAATATTCTCGAAGCGATGAAGCATGTATTCGCGTCGTTGTATAACGATCGTGCGATCTCATATCGTGTCCATAAAGGTTTCACTCATGCTGAAGTTGCCCTTTCAGCGGGCGTGCAGCGCATGGTGCGTTCGGACTTGGGAGCAGCTGGTGTGATGTTCACGCTCGATACCGAATCTGGCTTTAAAGACGTCGTGTTCATCACGTCGAGCTATGGTTTGGGCGAAACAGTGGTTCAGGGCGCGGTTAATCCCGACGAGTTTTACGTCCATAAGCCAATGCTGGAAAAAGGCAAATTGCCGATTATTCGTCGCAATATCGGCTCGAAGCTGATAAAGATGGAATTCACTGGCGAAGCAAAAGCTGGCCGTTCGGTCCGCACCGTTGACGTACCAATTGAAATGCGCAATCGTTACTCGCTCGATGATGCTGAAATCGTTGAGTTGGCAAAGTACGCCACCATTATCGAAAAGCACTACGAGCGTCCGATGGATATCGAATGGGGCAAAGATGGTCGCGATGGCAAAATTTATATTTTGCAGGCACGTCCAGAAACCGTGAAGTCGCAAGAAAAACCAACTGATGCACAGCAACGTTTTAAGCTCAAAGGTAGCAGTAACGTGTTGGCAACCGGTCGTGCTATCGGACAAAAAATCGGCGCTGGCCCAGTTCGCGTGATTCACGATGCTGCGGATATGGAGCGTGTGCAACCGGGTGATGTATTGGTTGCCGACATGACCGACCCTAACTGGGAGCCGGTCATGAAGCGCGCTGCTGCGATTGTTACCAACCGTGGTGGTCGTACCTGTCATGCGGCGATTATTGCGCGTGAGCTTGGTGTTCCGGCTGTCGTTGGCTGCGGCGATGCAACCGATGTTCTGGTCGATGGTACTTTTGTCACGGTGTCTTGTGCTGAAGGTGATGAAGGCAAGATCTATGACGGCCTGCTGGAAACAGAAGTGACTGAAGTGGCACGCGGTGAATTGCCGAAGCTGCCATTGAAAATCATGATGAACGTCGGTAACCCACAGTTGGCTTTTGACTTTCAGTCGATTCCAAATAGCGGTGTTGGCCTGGCGCGTCTTGAGTTCATCATCAATAACAATATTGGTGTGCATCCACGGGCGATTCTGGAGTACCCGAATATCGACGCAGATTTGAAGAAAGCCGTTGAATCGGTAGCGCGTGGTCATGCGTCACCTAAAGCGTTTTATGTTGATAAGTTGGCTGAAGGGATTGCGACTATCGCCGCAGCATTCTGGCCTAAGACCGTGATCGTGCGTTTGTCAGACTTCAAATCGAACGAGTACAAAAAACTCATCGGCGGTTCACGCTACGAGCCAGATGAAGAAAACCCGATGTTGGGATTCCGTGGAGCTGCACGTTATTTGTCTAAAGATTTTGCTGAAGCATTTGAAATGGAATGCCAGGCGATGAAGCGTGTGCGCGAAGACATGGGCTTGACTAACGTTGAAATCATGGTGCCGTTCGTGCGTACAGTTGGCCAAGCCGAAAAGGTCATTGGCTTACTGGGTAAAAATGGCCTCGTACGTGGAGAGAACGGTTTGCGCGTCATCATGATGTGTGAAGTGCCTTCTAACGCTATTTTGGCTGAAGAGTTTCTTGAGCATTTCGACGGTTTCTCCATCGGTTCCAACGATCTGACTCAATTAACCCTAGGTCTTGATCGTGATTCTGGCATGGAGTTATTAGCAGCTGACTTTGACGAACGTGATCCTGCCATCAAAGTGTTGTTGAGCAAGGTCATCGCGACCTGTCTGGCAAAAGGGAAGTACGTCGGTATTTGTGGTCAAGGTCCATCTGATCATCCAGACTTTGCCGAGTGGTTGATGAAGCAAGGTATCGAGTCAATTTCGCTTAATCCCGATACTGTCATTGATACATGGAAGAATCTCGCTGCAGCGCAATAACATTGCCATCTGTAGGTTGATTTGACCTCGAAGCAGGTTTTAAAGCTGCTTCAATTAAGTTTTTTTCCATAAAGATGCGAGCAAAATGCTCGCATTTTTTTTTGTGCGTTAAACTAATAACAAATAATTGCAAGGGAGTAATTTATGATGCCTTGGATAGGATGGCTTTTATTAGGCGGCGCTCTCGTGTTGGCTGAACTGTTTACCGGAACCTTTTATTTGTTGATGATCGCCATCGGTATGGTTGCTGGTGCGCTAGTGGCTTGGCTTGGTGCCGATTTGGAGTGGCAATTCGTGATTGCTGCCATTGTGTCGGTTGCGGGGACAATTGTGGTGCGGCGTAGTCAATTTGGTAAGCGTGAAAAGATCGACTCTGCCAAGGATCGCAATGTCAATTTAGACATCGGGCAGACCATCAATGTCGCGCATTGGATGAAAGAAAACGTTGGCGGCGATGCAGCCGATGTTGGATTGTATACAGCACGGGTTAAGTACCGTGGTGCGTTGTGGGATGTTGAATTGGCCCAAGGAGAAGTGGCGCATTCCGGGCAATTCTTTATTCAGGAAATACGTGGCAGTCGCTTAATTGTGGCCGGTCATTCAAATAAATAATAGAGGAAGGATTTACTATGTTCCAGGGCGTAACGTTAATTATATTTTTTATCGCTATCGTGTTTGTCATGAAAACGGTCAAAGTCGTGCCGCAACAGCATGCTTGGGTTGTGGAGCGTTTAGGGAAGTACCACGCAACGCTTGGACCAGGACTGAGCATCGTTTTGCCCTTTATCGACCGCGTTGCATACAAGCATATTCTAAAAGAAATCCCACTCGATGTTCCGCCGCAAGTGTGTATCACGCGTGATAACACGCAGTTGCAAGTTGACGGTGTTCTTTACTTTCAGATTACCGATCCGATGCGCGCATCTTATGGCTCATCAAACTATCTTGCTGCGATTACACAATTAGCGCAAACGACTTTACGCTCGGTAATTGGTAAGATGGAACTCGATAAAACGTTTGAAGAGCGTGATCACATTAACACCACGATCGTGAACGCGATTGATGAGTCGGCCGCTAACTGGGGCGTAAAAGTTTTACGTTACGAGATCAAGGATTTGACACCACCAAAAGAAATTTTGCACGCGATGCAGGCCCAAATTACTGCCGAGCGTGAGAAGCGTGCATTGATTGCTGCCTCTGAAGGACGCAAGCAAGAGCAAATTAATATTGCCACTGGTGAGCGTGAAGCATCGATCGCCAAGTCAGAAGGTGAAAAGCAGGCATCAATCAATCGCGCTGAAGGTCAGGCTGCTGCAATTCTTTCAATCGCTCAGGCCAGTGCCGAAGCTATTCGTAAAACAGCAGCAGCATTGCAAGAACCCGGTGGTACGGACGCTGCCAATCTAAAGGTAGCCGAACAATACGTCGCAGCATTTAGCCAACTTGCAAAAACCAACAACTCTATTATCATCCCATCAAATTTGGGCGATATCAGTGGCTTGATAAGCACAGCGATGCAAGTGGTTAAATCCCAGGGTGGCGTGAGAAAGCCTTAACGCAAAACCTTTAATACAAAAATTTTAAGTCTCTACGCAGAAGAAAATAAAATAGCGCCAGCAAAACGTTTTGATGGCGCTGTTGACATTTAAAGCCCCGATGCTAAACAGACTTTCTTTATGGAAGAAAACTCTTAACGTCGGTGTTGCTTCATCGCACTTTGCACTTCGCGCTCGCCGTCACGTTGTCTTTCCGTATCGCGTTTGTCATGTTGCTTTTTACCTTTGCCGATTCCAATTTCACATTTAATGAGGCCGCCTTTGTAATGTAAATTCAGCGGTATCATTGTAAAACCTGAACGCTCTACCTTGATGATCAGTCTTTTGATCTCTTCGGCATGCAAAAGCAATTTTCGGGTACGTACTGCCTCTGGATGGACGTGCGTAGAGGCGCTCAGCAAGGCGCTGATATGCGCGCCAAACAAATGAATTTCACCGTCACGGATAATCACGTAGGCTTCTTTTAGCTGAGCGCGTCCTGCCCGGATAGCTTTTACTTCCCAGCCATGAAGAACCATGCCGGCTTCGAAACGCTCTTCAATGAAGTAATCATGAAAAGCTTTTTTGTTGTCAATAATACTCATGTAGTCAAAGATGGTGCAGGTCGGTTAAAATTTCAAGTTGTGATTCTATCAAATGGTTGAAGCTAATGGCAGTTGTACACAAAACGGTATTATTGGGATACAGCGCTGAACAAATGTTCGCCCTTGTCGAGCGCGTGGAAGATTATCCGCTATTCTTGCCATGGTGCGGCGGTGTTAAGGTGCTCGAGCGGGACGATAACAAATTAATCGCGACCCTCAACATACACTATCACGGCATCAAGCAGTCGTTTACTACTGAAAATATCAATAATGCCCCGGTCTCAATGCAAATGCGGCTAGTGGAAGGGCCTTTCAAGCATCTGGAAGGCACATGGACGTTTAAATCGTTACGAGCAGATGCATGCAAGATTGAGTACGATATGCACTATGAATTTTCAAATAAAATTTTGGACAAATTAATCGGTCCAGTGTTCAGTATGATCGCCAATAGTTTTGTAGACTCGTTTTGCAAACGTGCTGAAACTGTTTACGGCGACAATCCGTGAGATGCGGATATGACGACTAATACGTATCAGGTCACGGCCCCTGACACTAAAATCATTGATGCGTCTGCAAACTCGGAGAAGGCAGATTCCAGCGTAGCGTTGATCCGCATTCAGGTTTGCTATGGCACGCCAACCAGTCAGCCAATCCGCACTTTGAGTGTGCCGCAAGGCACCTTGCTACAAGATGCGATTATCTTGAGCGGGTTGCTAGATGAATGTCCTGAAATTGACCTAGACCTTTGTCGCGTCGGTATTTTCGGCAAGCTCAAAACGCTCGATACCGTTGTACGGGAACTGGATAGAATTGAAATTTATCGCGCTCTGATTGCAGATCCTAAGGAATCGAGACGGAAACGGGCAGACAAAAAATCCCATGAGAAATCGTAAAACGGGTTAACGGGAGAAAATTGCTTTCAAGTACCGTCGCTAGCCAGCGACCACGTTTCAGAGTTTTATTCCATAAGCCAAGGCTTCGCAAGGCAGTCGGTGCCGGTTCCGGCGCCCGAAATCGCTCGGCACCCCAATGGATTGTTTTTTGTTTTTCAGCATAAATACATTACAGTTATGCTTACAGCGCCGACAATTTTCAACTATACGATCACGTTGCAACCAAGTCTCCTAGACTCACGGCATAAGTGTAGATCTATTTGCACTCGTCCAAAACTTGCCTGTTGTCACGCGACGCCTGGTTACGTTGACTATCGTCAAAAAAAGCACGCTGTCCATTTTTGTCCACTTGAGCGATGCGTTGGCCAGAGTCGAGGTTCCGCTGAAAAGCCCGGGCGCTTTCGCAACTTTTGGCTTTATTTGCTGCGATTTTGGCATTATCAGCGGCTTTCTTGTCTTTTTCAGCCTGATCGCTCTGACGTTTGTTAAAAGCAGCGTTTTGCTCCGCCAGCGTAGGCGGAACTTTTTCCATGCTTTGAGTGCCATTTTGCGTGTCGCTCCTTTCGGCTTTATTTGGGCTGATATCGGCGGAGGGAATGGAAAAATTTCCCGGCATCTTCAGTATGCGTTTGGCCGGTACGGAAGTAGGTGGCGGCATATCCGAATATTGTTTCGAACCTTTATCATCGAGCCACACATATTGTGCTAAAGCTGCGCTACCAATGCCCAACAGGCAAAACGTGGCGGTAGTGATAAAAAAGTGTTTTATACGAAGTTGGATCATTTTTATCCAAAACCTTACAAGAGTCGGCGATCAAGTCAGAGTCTGATTTCGCCATGCTTTGATTGCCATGTCAATCAGCGAGTGAAACAGAGGAGCACAGAGAAGCGAATAGTTACGCTAAAAAGCGTTACATAGGCGACGAGTTGTCAAGATTTCTGTATAATTCGGTTTTGCGCCTATAGGAAAAGCTATGCGTCTTGTTCAAAATGCACTCACATTCGATGACGTGCTGTTGGTTCCGGCTTATTCGGACGTACTCCCTAAAGATACTACACTCAAGACACGTTTGACGCGTAACATTGTGTTGAACATACCGCTATTGTCAGCAGCAATGGACACGGTTACCGAGGCTCGCCTCGCAATCGCCATGGCCCAAGAAGGTGGCATTGGTATCATCCATAAAAATTTGACGGCACTGGAGCAAGCGCGAGAAGTCGCCAAGGTCAAACGTTTTGAGTCCGGTGTGGTACGTGATCCAATCACCATTCCACCAACCATGCTTATTCGTGACGTTATTGCGCTATCTGAACAGCATGGTATCAGCGGTTTTCCAGTAGTCGAAGGCAAAAGTCTGGTTGGTGTCATTACCAACCGCGATTTGCGCTTTGAAGAAGAACTGGACGCGCAAGTCCGCGCCAAGATGACACCTCGGGATCGATTGGTGTACGTCAAGGACGGTGCTGATCTAAGCGAAGCCAAGCGACTGATGAACAAGCATCGCCTTGAGCGCGTGATGGTCGTCAACGACGCGTTTGAGTTGCGGGGCTTGATTACCGTTAAAGACATCCAAAAATCAACAACTCATCCGCTGGCATCGAAAGATGATCAGGGCAAGTTGCGCGTGGGTGCGGCGGTCGGTGTTGGTGTTGATAATGAAGAGCGCATAGCCCTGTTGGTCAAAGCAGGCGTTGACGTTATCGTTGTCGATACTGCGCACGGTCACTCAAAAGGTGTTTTGGATCGCGTGAGATGGGTCAAACAAAATTTTCCCGGTGTAGATGTCATTGGCGGCAATATCGCCACTGCCGCCGCAGCATTGGCGTTGGTTGAGCATGGTGCAGATGGCGTTAAAGTCGGTATTGGCCCAGGTTCAATTTGCACCACCCGTATCGTAGCTGGCGTCGGCGTACCGCAAATTTCGGCGATTGCAAATGTCGCTGCAGCTCTCAAGGGAACCGGCGTGCCTGTGATTGCGGACGGTGGCGTGCGTTTCTCTGGCGATATTGCCAAAGCACTCGCAGCCGGTGCCTCGACGGTGATGATGGGCAGCATGTTTGCCGGGACCGAAGAAGCGCCTGGCGAAGTTATTCTGTTTCAGGGGCGCAGCTACAAATCATATCGTGGCATGGGTAGTTTGGGCGCGATGTCGGATGGATCTGCTGATCGCTATTTTCAGGATTCGGCAAGCAAGGCCGATAAGTTTGTCCCTGAAGGGATTGAAGGACGCGTACCTTACAAAGGCAGCGTCTTGACCATCCTGTATCAGATGATAGGCGGTGTCCGTTCATCCATGGGTTATTGTGGCTGCGCGACAATTGAAGATTTGCAAAGCAAGGCTGAATTCGTGCAAATCACATCGGCTGGCATGCGTGAGTCGCATGTGCATGATGTGCAGATCACCAAGGAAGCGCCGAACTATCGGACTGAGTGACCGATATTCTGGTGAACGGTTTTACCACCGATCCCCAGCTTGGCCTGTGAACGTCGCGCCACGTGTGGTTTTACCATACGTGGCGCTTGTGGTTTCGGCTTAAGTGCACGTAACTTGTTGTCATAAAGGTCGACGTAGTTGCGGTTTTAACTTGATTTTGTTTGTAGTCGGATGAAAGCTAGCGCTCTCTGCATTGCATGCGCATATTATCGTACCAGATTGGAATTTACCTTTTATCAGGACTTACGCAAAACCATCCCAACAAAGCGTGTTGACCAAGACGGCACGCTAGGCGTCCAGAAAGGCGCACTGCCACTGGGGCGATTTTGCGTAAGTCTTATTTATTTTTTTATGCTATTTAGGCGCACATCATGCACTCAAAAATACTCATTCTCGATTTCGGTTCTCAGGTTACCCAGTTGATTGCACGTCGTGTGCGTGATGCGGGTGTATTTTCCGAAGTATATCCGTACGATGTATCAGACGAATTCATTCGCAATTACGGTGCAGCTGGCGTGATTCTTTCCGGTGGACAGAACAGCGTGACCGAAGGCGATACGCCACGCGTGCCGCAAGCAGTATTTGAATTGAGCGTGCCGGTATTTGGTATTTGTTATGGCATGCAAGCCATGGCCGAACAACTCGGCGGCAAGGTCGAAATGGGCAAAGTGCGTGAATTCGGTTACGCCGAAGTACGGGCACGTGGTCACACCGCGCTGCTCAATGAAATCACTGATTTCGTCACGCCAGACGGACACGGGATGCTGAAAGTATGGATGAGTCATGGCGACAAAGTGGAGCAGATGCCGCCAGGTTTTAAGTTGATGGCATCGACCACGAATTGCCCGATCGCTGGTATTGCCGATGAAGAGCGTCGCTTTTATGGCGTTCAGTTCCATCCTGAAGTCACGCACACTGAGCAGGGCGAGGCCATCCTTAAACGTTTCGTTGTGGATATTTGTGGGTGCAAGCCTGATTGGAATATGCCCGATTACATCGCCGAAGCGGTAGAGTCAATCCGCAAGCAAGTCGGTACGGATGAGGTCATTCTCGGTTTGTCCGGCGGCGTCGACAGTAGTGTCGCCGCAGCCCTGATCCATCGCGCTATCGGCGATCAGTTGACCTGCGTATTTGTCGATCACGGTTTGCTGCGTCTCGATGAAGGCAACATGGTTATGGAAATGTTCGCCGAAAATCTCGGCGTCAAAGTCATCCGTGTCGATGCTACCGCCCAGTTCATGGGGCATCTGGCGGGTGTAACTGATCCTGAAGCCAAACGTAAAATCATTGGTCGTGAATTCGTCGAAGTTTTTCAGGTCGAATCAGCCAAGCTAAAAAACGCCAAATGGCTAGCGCAAGGAACGATTTATCCAGACGTCATCGAAAGCGCTGGTAAGGGCAAAAAGGGCGCCACCATCAAGAGTCATCACAACGTTGGCGGTTTACCAGAAACCTTGAATCTGAAATTACTCGAACCATTGCGTGAACTCTTCAAAGACGAAGTCCGCAAACTCGGCGTCGCATTAGGTCTGCCGCATGGCATGGTCTATCGTCATCCGTTCCCGGGCCCAGGTTTAGGCGTGCGCATTTTGGGTGAAGTCAAAAAAGAATTTGCTGATCTGTTACGCCGTGCTGACGCGATTTTCATTGAAGAATTGCGCAATACCAAAGACGAGAGCGGTGAGTCCTGGTACGACAAAACCAGTCAGGCGTTTGCCGTATTTTTGCCGGTCAAATCCGTTGGCGTCATGGGCGACGGGCGCACCTACGAGTATGTCGTTGCCTTACGCGCCGTGCAAACCCAAGACTTTATGACAGCACATTGGGCACATTTGCCGTACGAGCTTTTGGGGCGTGTATCGAATCGGATTATTAACGAAGTACGCGGCATAAATCGTGTCGTCTACGACATCTCAGGCAAGCCTCCGGCAACGATTGAGTGGGAGTGATTTGAGGTTGTTCGGGGACTATCGGTGCCTATCGAAAAAGTGACGTAAGTTATTGATTTATAATAATTTACGTCACGGTAGCTATCGGTAGCTATCGACCCCAAGCAAAATAACTTGCCGGTAAAGCTGACGGTAAGATTTTGACCTCGGATTCAGACCCAGATTTTTACCGTTATGACTATTTCGGTCTTGACGGTAAAAATCACCCCGGAAAGCTAGGTTTCATGCGGGTTTTCGGGCATCTTTAGGTCTTCTGACCCTTGACGGTAAAAACCGTCTCGAACAGGAGAAAACCCAAGATGCTTACCGACACCGCACTCCGAAACCTCAAGCCTGGCGCGGCTCCGTACAAGCTCGCCGACCGTGACGGTATGTACGTCACGGTATCAACGGCGGGAACGATCACTTTCCGCTACGACTACCGTCTCAATGGTCGTCGAGAGGCGCTGACTATCGGCCGCTATGGTCCGGCGGGTATCTCGCTGGCGATGGCCCGGGAGAAGCTGCTGGATGCCAAGCGGGCAATCGGCAACGGCAAGTCCCCAGCAATGGAGAAGCAGCGCGAAAAACGCCGTCTGACCGAGGCCAAGACTTTCGGCGAGTTTACCGTCAAATGGCTGGCGGGTGCCAAGATGGCGGAGACCACGCGCTCAATGCGCAAGAGCATCATCGACCGCGACATCACGCCGGTTTTCAAAAATCGACTGCTCGGCGAGATCAGCGCCGACGATCTGCGAACGCTCTGCCAGAAGGTCAAGGCTCGGGGAGCGCTGGCTACCGCCGTCCATGTCCGCGACATCGTCAAACAGATCTACGTCTTTGCGATCCTGCACGGTGAGAAGGTCGCCAATCCTGCGGACGATGTGGGGGCGGCATCCATTGCTACATTTGTTCCGAAGGACCGGGCGCTCACGCCAACCGAAATCCGGTTGATGCACCGCCAAATGGAGTCAGTGGCGACATACCCTACCATCCGGCTGGCGCTACGGATGATCCTCCTCACCCTAGTGCGTAAGAGCGAGTTGATCCAGGCGACTTGGGATGAGGTCGATTTCGAGGGGGCTCTATGGACCATTCCGAAGTCCCGCATGAAGGGCCGCAATCCGCACAACGTCTATCTATCCCGGCAAGCAATCGACATCATGGTGGCGCTGCACACTTGCGCTGGCGGCTCCAAGTACGTGCTGCCGTCGCGTTACGACGCGGGTCGGTGCATGTCCCAGGCAACGTTGAATCGGGTCACGCAGATCGTGGCTGAGCGGGCGAAAACAACCGGCCTCCCACTGGAACCGTTCATAGTGCACGACCTGAGGCGAACTGGATCGACATTGCTCAACGAAGTTGGCTTTAACCGTGATTGGATCGAGAAGTCCTTGGCGCACGAGGACGGACGTTCGTCGCGAGCCATTTACAACAAAGCGGAATACGGTGAGCAGCGTCGGCACATGTTGCAGGAGTGGGCGAATATGGTTGATGCTTGGGTGGGAGCTGGTGCTTATACGGCCACGCTGCTCCCTGCGTCGCTGTCGGTGCCTACGCTTCGGGCGCTTGTTTGACGGGCGTCGCTTGCGTTGGCGTACATCCGGTGAAGGGGTGCGTTTCAGCGCATCTGCATCCGAGGCTTGGCGGCGCGCCGCCAGCCAAGCCTCTACCTCCGCAAGATCCCACACCACGCAACGCGGCGTCAGATTGAAGCGCCTCGGAAATTCTCCACGGCGCTCCATATCGTAGATCGTCGTATCAGCGAGCGGGACCAACTGGTGCAGTTCGGGTCGGCGGATGGTGCGCCGTAAGGGGAGAGGGTGGGCAACGACAAGTTGGTGGCGTTCTTCGTATCCGTCGACGCCGCAAGGCGGTTCGGCCGACGTGCTGCGAGCGTTGATGCGGTCAAGTTGGCCTGAATCTTGGTTATCCATCTTTTGTTCCCTCACGGGGCGATGATCATTCATCGTTCGGAATTGGTCACGTAGAGCAATGATGACTATAGGCAGTCTTGTAGACAACTCGCTAGGGCGTACATGGGCGGGCGCTGCCAAGTCATCCGTCAGCCAACTTGACAAGTGTCAGAAGTTTTCGCATAATTCTACCAAATAGGGTGTTTCATTATGCAAACCATTGCCAAACAAGTACTGGAATACGCAGCCGGGTTGCCGGAAGGCACCCCTTTGGTCGCTAAGGAGCTTCTGCATTTGGGTGGCAGGGCTGCTGTCGATCAAGTGCTCTCTCGCCTGGTGAAGCGCGGTGCCTTGTTGCGGGCTGGGCGAGGTATTTACGTTTTGCCCGTGGAGAGCCGTTTCGGGACGCATGCGCCGTCCACCAACAAACTGGTCGAAGGACTGGCTAGTCAGCGTGGGGAAACAATCGTGCCCCATGGGGCAGCTGCAGCCAATGCGCTTGGCCTCACCACTCAAGTGCCAATGAAGGCCATCTATCTGACATCCGGGCGCAATCGGCGTCTGAAGGTCGGCGCGCAAACGGTCGAATTCCGGCACGCGCCAATCTGGCAACTGATCTTTCCTGGCCGTCCAGCTGGAGAAGTAGTGCGGGCGCTCGCTTGGCTGGGGCCTGAGAAGGCTGGCGAAGCACTACGTAAGCTTCGGTCCAAACTGCAACCGTCCGAACTCGAAGAAGTCGCATCGGCGCGTGCGCGCTTGCCGACCTGGATGGCGCAAGAAGTTAGCGCTTTGCTGGCGCATGGCTGAGTTTTTCGAACTCTCCACTGTTGAGCGTCTGGAGGCGCTCAACGCGGCTGCCAGCAGTTCCGGCCGCCTGCCTCATCTGCTTGAAAAAGATATCTGGGTCGTCTGGTCGCTACGACACCTGTTCGATGGTCCCCATGCTGGTCATCTGGTCTTCAAGGGTGGAACATCTCTGTCCAAGGCCTATGGTGTCATCCGCCGGTTTTCGGAGGATGTCGATCTGACCTACGATATCCGCGCAATCGCAGGTGATCTAGTCGGAGACGCCGACGCACCGCTGCCAGCCAGCAAGAGCCAAGAAAAGAAATGGAGCAAAGAGATCCGGGCGCGCTTGGCAGAATGGGTTGCTAGCGAAATTGTGCCAAGGCTCAAGCAGGACCTTGAGCGGCAGTCTCTACCCGCATCGGTACGGGCCGAACATGACAAGGTTTTTATCGACTACGTTCCGTTGATAGCAGGTACGGGCTACGTTGCCTCGGCTGTCATGCTGGAATTCGGTGCCCGCTCTACCGGCGAGCCCAGCGAACCACGCCTTATCCAGTGCGATGCGGCTGCATACCTGCCGATGCTCGTATTCCCGATGGCCACGCCGCAGGTGATGCGCGCCGAGCGCACCTTTTGGGAGAAGGCCACGGCGATCCATGTCTTCTGTGCCCAGGGTGCTTTCCGTGGGGGTGAACGTTTTGCTCGTCATTGGCATGACGTGGCTCGGCTGGATGCGGCCGGTTTCGTGGATGCGGCTATCGCAGACACTGCGCTCGGTAAAGCAGTTGCCGATCATAAGAACATGTTCTTCGCCGAGAAATCCCCGCAGGGCGAACTGATCGACTACCACGCGGCAGTTTCTGGCGGCCTGCAACTTGTACCAGATGACGGTGCGCTGGTTACGCTTGCTTCCGACTATCAGCACATGGTCGATGACGGCTTGTTCCTGGATGACGCTGAGCCTTTTGAGGTTCTGCTGGAACGATGCCGAATCATTCAGCAAAAGGCAAATGTGCCCTCGTCTCCTGAAGATGTTCCTCCTGGCGAACCTGCGTAAACCGTTACCTATGTGATTAATCTGATACTATTTTAAGAAAACTACAACAAATCGGGGAGGGGAATGACGCAGTTCGCAAAATGGTGTATATCCACCAAGGAGAGTGTCAACGGCCACGAGATGACGGTTCTCGATGCTGAACCGAAGAGAGTAAATGCTGCCGTTAAGGCGCTAGCAAAGCTATCCCCTCGCAATACGCGTCAGGCGCACGTGTCGCCCACCTAATGAAGACGTTGGGAAAGACTGCGATGGCCGAATTCATCGAAGAGAAGCTGCCCACGACAAAGCCCATTCGTTCCGGCGATCTAGGTGAAATCTTGGGAACTTCCTACCTTGGAGAGTTCACGGCTTTCAAACATGGGTCCAGCGCTTGCGGTGGAAAGACCATCGCAATATGTCAATGCGGGGAGAGGATGTGCTCGCGTTTGGCATGGATTGTAGGGCCGCAGGCCAAGAAAATAGTGATCGATTTCTTTGAACGTCTGTTCGATAGACATAAGGTCAGGCCATGACAACTCCCGGCGATGATGAAGAACCGCGATTGGACGATCCCTCAGATCTGATCAGTGGAGTCTTGTTCCCGGTGCCCGGCGACAAGCTTTTCAAAAGCGGTTCATGGGTTGACAGCGCGCAGCTTAACCATCGCTTGTATGGTGACAAGTGGTCGGTCTACGCAACAGGCTACAGGGATGCTGCGGACATGCTTGTGGATCGAGCGGCAGGGACAGGCCGGCACCTGGATTTTCTGGTCTATCCCATCGTCTTTTTATACCGTCAACATATCGAATTGATGATCAAGAATCTGATTCGTTCGTTGTGGTTGCTGTTGGAGAAGAATCCCCCGAATAAACAGGTGGGATTGGGGGGGCATCGTCTGGGACGCCATATCGACCACAGCCAAACCCTTTAACCATGCGGGTCGGCGAACCTCATTGATGATCCAATGGGAGTGATTTTAGCGCCGGTAAACGGTGGTAGCAACCCGCACCAAAACCTTATAAGCCCGCGTTAAGCAGGCTTTGTCGTTGGTGGAGCGCGTATACTTTGGTGCTTCGGTGAAGTGACTGGTAAACGTTTTTGATGGTATAGCCCTTGGTACGTTTTTGGCCGATGCCATGCGCGTTGGCGTTGGCTGTATCGAATTCATGGTTCATTCGATTTATTGTATAAACAAAAATTCTTTAGGTCAGGTATTTTTTGTTTATACAAAAAATAGGTGCATCGGTCGTGAGCAGATGTCGACCTACGGGCAGTGTTTTAGTAACGGGTCTCTAAATCAAGGTGTGATCGTCCGTACTTAAATCCAATAAGAGTTGGTGCGCAGATCGTAGCTTATGCCGATTAGATGGGCACTTGGCATTCACGCTATAGAGCGTGCGCAGCCCGTGCCAATGCTTCACTGGCCCATTGATTCAGACTCTTGCCGGATGCTTGTGCGGCAATGCTAGCAGAAGCATGCACTTCTGGCGGCACGCGCAGCATGAGTTTACCGGACGCTGGTTTTTCGGGGGGCGACCAGTGGCTTTGCAATCGGCACAATAATGCGCAATCGCCTGATGAAAATTAGCATTGAGCTCTGTGACCGTTTCGCCGTGAAAGCTGATGCTGTCGGTGATGCCCAGCACGCGGCCCACAAAAATATTGTCGCGTGGATCAAACTCTATACGGGCGGTGTAACCGTTATAAATCATTGCATTGTTCATGGTGTGATTCCTTGTGAAGTAAGCAACTCACGGAGTTCTTCAACTTGATAATGCTTGGCTTCTTTACCGGGGTGTGGACGGTGGGGATATAGGCGTTTGCCATTTAATTCAAACACAACGCGAGACCCTTCGCTTTCGCGCACTTCGCCTCCGACCGCAATGATTAGCGCTTCCATGTCAGAAAAAATAATAAACGGCAAGGTTGGTTTGGTAAATACCGCTTGTAACGTTCTTCGGTGTTTTGCTTTCATGCGCTAATTGATAGCACATTGTGATTGCAGACCTGTTATCTTTAAAACGCTGCGAGATGCCGTAACAATGGCTCCCCGGGGACGAGTAAGAAATTGGCGTTTACTGGTTGGGAGTTTCAGAAACTTCAGGCAGCGTTTCTAATAATATTTTTTAACAATAAACGGCAATGCAACATTGCCAGGCAACGTCGACACTTCATTCTGCTTCCAATCTGGTAAGCCTTCACGCAGAAGGATTACGCAATCTAAGCGACTGATTGTCTACGCTTATGCGCCAAGCCAAAACCTAACAAGCCCAAGCTCAAAAGTGCTAAGGAAGCCGGCTCAGGAACGTCTCCATCCACCACGATAAAGTTCGCCCCGCCAATGTATGCACCCTGTAATGTAAAAGAGCTGATATCTGCTGTTGTATCGAGAAAGCCTAAAAATTCGCCAGAATTAGTCGAGCCATTAGTTGTAAATGTCAGTAGGGTAGATTCCAAGAGAGTATTCATCGCATCGTACGTTGAAATGGCCGTTGGGCCATAACCAGGAGCGTAGTTCAGGAAGCCGCCAAAACCGGCTACCGGTGCCAGGAATGAAAATGTCATCGTATCACTGGCTGAATTCGAACCGACCATTGAAAGATTTGCGTTCCAGTTTCCATTGTTTCCAAATCCATAACTGGCATTGTAGCCAAATACCGAATACGCGGTCGTACTGGACCATGTAATGTTGGGCGTGACCGCAATCGGGCCTGCGCTCGACGTCTGAGTGACAGGGATAGTAACCGCGGTACCGCTTAACGAGGTTATCGCGGCCGCAATCGCGTTATTTGACACGGCGGCAAGACTAAATAATGCGGCGGCGAGGAAAGTCAGGTGGGAAAGTTTCATTTTTAGTTTTATGGTCAAGTAAAAATTAATACTATCGGAGTTAGATAAGCAATAAAGATGCCTAAAAATTATTGATATAACAATCAGATACTTACGCGCAACCCCTGTCAAAAAAGGTTGTAGCTGTAAAGAATATCGACTTACTGTTAGCCGTTTTCTTTTTCTGATTTTGTGTGAGCGCATGATCCAGACCAAAACTACCGAATCCTGCGCCCAAGAAATCTGCTGGATGGACGCTGATCATTGCGAACAGGATTGCCAACTAAATTGGAACGTACCATCGACCAGGGCATCGCTGCTGATGCATCAACTTATTGGAAGATTACTGTCGATTCGTAGCCGTGGGGCTTCCATCCCAAGTGATCCGTCGAGAGAGAATTCCTGATCATCATCATTGTGTGCATAGCTAAAATAACTAAATCCGTGACCGCTCTCGCGTTTCGAGGAATGTTCACTTCAAAGCTCTCAATTATTCCGTAGACCGATAATTTCAATATTAAACACGTTGTATATAAATAAATAATGTTAAAATGATAACTGTTTCTGTTGAGAGATGTCTTAACTTGCTGTCTCACTCGACAAGTGGGTACAGAGTCGTAGGATCGATTACATTTTTTTATTGGAGTAGCGAATGCAAGCGTCTCGTGATGAAAGTTTGATCAAACTCTATGTTTCTCAAGTGCAGCAATTGGCCACTCAGGCGGATTCAGGACAAAACGTTGACCGCGAAATGGAGGCCGTCGTCAACGAGGCGTGCGATTATTTTTCTATCGTCTCAAGTAGCAATGCGGTGACGAATCGGAAGGCTTTTAAGCACAGACTGAAACTCTACGCCGCACTCACTTATAAGAGCCGCCCTCAGTTTAGAAGCGCACTTGAGTTTGCGGCCTCATTGGTGTATTAACCGTAACCTCGTCATCACAAGAGCATCAATACGGTGCTCTTCAATGGGCTAATCACGCCATAACGCACAAGTTCGTAGTCATTGAGGATTCTCTCTCATGACTACGGGTGTTGCCAGCTCTTGTACACCGCCTCAAGGCTGTAACCATCGGGATCGAAAACGTTAGCAGCGTAGTAGCGCGGGTCGTAGTAGAGGCGAGCGCCAGGTTTGCCGTTATCGGTAGCACCTGCTGCGATGGCTGCAGCATAGAACGTATCCACTACCGGTTCGCTATCGGCGACAAAGCCGACATGGATTGCGCGGGCATCTGCAGTACCGTGCCGCAGCCAGAAGAATACACGGCCGTCGCGGCCAAAGCCTTTCAGGTCAGGATGGCCCGCAGGTCCCTTGGCCCCGTCGTAGTCAATCACGTGGCTAATGCCAAGTGGTATCAGTGTTTTTCGTAGAACGCGATTGATTGCTGCATGTCGCTGACCGAAACAAAAATGTGATCCAGCATGTTTTACCTCACTTGTTGTTGGGGCGTACCGCGCAGCTATCTGACGCATCTTGCTAACTTTGACGATGCAGGTTTAAATTGCCTGAGTTATCCATCTGACCTATACGGTGCGCTCGCCCAATGTTGCCTGAGCCTAGCCTATTTCTGCTCAGCCAACGAAGCGAAGTCCTCAACCGGATCAAAAAATAGTGCATCGTCAACCTGAGTGGCTGCATAGATTGCAACTAAACTAAAGGATGGCGCTAAGATGTCAAATGCATTCCCATTCAACGTTTTATGAAGGTGACACAAACGTCTTTCGCATAAATTCGCCGACGCGGGCAAATTACACGCCAGATCGTGGTGTCATAGATAAATGTGTGTTTACAGTGTTATTTATAAAAGGTTTGGCCGCCCACCGCGTGCCATTGAGATCATGCTCTATCGACTAGCCGCCGACGCAGTACTGCTATTTCATCTCACTTTTATCGCGTTCGTCCTTCTCGGAGCCGCGTTAGTGGTGCGCTGGCGTTGGCTCATCGTCGCGCATTTGCCAGCCGTTGCATGGGGATTTTTTGTAGAGCTTACGGGGCGCATTTGTCCTCTTACCTATATCGAGAATTTCCTGCGCGTCAAAGCTGGTCAATCGGGCTATGCGGGTGACTTCGTCGAACATTATTTCCTGGCGATTATCTATCCCGCCGGTTTATCCAGAGACATCCAGTTATTACTGGCTTGTGTCGTCATAATTGTCAATCTCGGCATCTATGGCTGGCTTTTCATCACCCGCAATAAGCCGCGATGATGCTTGCGCAGTCGCTGTGCTAAGAAAATTGCTGATCCGGCGCGTGCTCTTGGCGCGACAGATCAGTATATTGCGAAATTACCCAAATCAACAATACGCTGGACTGATCTAGTTATTGCGCCAGAAATCACCGATAAATAGATGGCGCAAGCCGACCAAACCCAAGGTGAGCAGTTGCTTCACCTTGGTATCATCAAGCCGAGATCAGCCCAGTCCGCTGATCTGAGGCCAATGTTGCTTGCGGTTTGTGAATTTCTTTTTTTTCGAAATGCTTAAAAAAATCAGAGCACGTGCGGTGAGACTGGCCACTTTAAAGCAGGATTATTGACGCCTCTTACGCGCACACACATCCAACCCATCAATCCGCAGAGAAGCAATGTGCGCCAGCATCTGAGACGACGTTATCGCCAAGCACAGCAACCCATCCGTGTCGTCCACATTCAGCATTGGCGTCGTATCACTATCTCTGTCCATGATGCTGAAATGGGCCAAATCGACACAGGTCTGAATACCTTCGCAGACATCCTTTGTCATGGCATAAAACTGCGCAGGCTCATCTGATTGATGGCGGGCCGGTAACCATGAAAACGCTTGATGCAATGACTCTGGTTTTGGAGACGATGACGGATCATTCATGCTCGGATCGCTCATGATTGGATCCTCCCAATAATGTTAGCGGCAATCGTTTGAATGAAACGGGCGCTGGCTTGGTGGGCAAGGCGTGGCGTGATTTGTAAGTGGGGGGTAGTAAATGTGACGGTACTAGACATTATTGATTCCTTGTACGGTTAGACCGCGCCCCGCGATCAAACGGGGTGGGCGGTAAATGATAAGGTTGATCGACCGGCGTACAAGGATACCGGCATACCCGAAGGTATCCCCACCACCACCGCCCATTAAGGACGAGCGAAGGAAAGTCGCACAAAAAAACGGCATTGCGCCGTTGTGCGCCTTGTACATTGTCGAGCGATCAAACCCGTTCTCCTTTTTCTCGGAGACCAGCAGACGATAGCGGATATATCCATCAAGCGCAAACTTTTAGAGCAAGATTCCGCTGAATCGTTTGTAAGCTGCAAACGCCGTCCAATAAAGCCAACCCTATTTAGGCCTAGGGCGCTTCAAATCCGCATCCGGCGGCGTAAAATTCCCCTCCCTTATTTTGACCACCGCATTCGCCACAGCGCTGGCAACGTTACGCACCTCTTGTTGCACCGCCAGGTCACGGTCCAAAACCTCATGGCTTTCTGCATACGATTCGTAATAGCCGATAAACCGGTCCAGCCGCGACGATGCACCCGCATCAATCAGGCCCATCCAATCCAGCCAATCCGACAATCCGCGCCGCACGCCCTCAATCCCCGCCACGTCACCATGCACCACCAGACCATAACCACGGCCCGCCAGATGCTTCGGATACGGCCATCCTTTCAACTCCAGATCCTTGGCTTTCTTCGCATCTTTGCCCGACGTTGTGGTCGGATCGGGATTGCCACCATCAGCACACACCAACCGGTCTATCATTAGTTTCAACACCGACGGCGTCTGATACCAATAAACCGGGGTCACAATAATGATCGCATGCGCCGACACCCATTTTTCGTAGATATCCGCCATCCAGTCATTGGTCTGCCGCTGACCATGATTGGGATAACAACTGCACGGCCAATGACACAACGGCATCGCTGTAGAAGCACAGGCTTTGCAAGGATAAATATGCTTGTCATAGTCCGAAATGAGCAGACTCAGATCCAGCAAATCCACCTCAATACCGCGTGCTTCCAACGTCTCGGTAGCGTACTTAACTAGCCGAAAACTTTTGGATATCTCGCCAGGACAACTGCCGTCATTGCGCGCAGAACCACAAATCAACAAAACCCGCGATTTCGTCGCAGGATTCTTTTGTCGATCCTCCGCTTCAATCAAAGCATCGCGGGTCGCCTTCCACTCCACCGACAGATCATAATCAGGGTCCTCAAATTCGGGACCCGCCTTTGCAGTGATGGGTGATTTGTTGCCATTGATATAGTTTTCCCACGCCACTTGCTCGACTTTATCGATTTCCGACTTCACCACATCAAACGTGGGATCAATAAAAGAGCGACGAAATTCAAGGTGAAACTCATCTCTTTTTAACACTGCAGGCGCTTGGCCTTTGCGTGGTTCCGTCACAATAATCTCCAGATCGGGTGTGGGAGCGGGCGGTTTTAGTGCAGTGAAAAGCCTCGCTAAGCGATGCTGTATCAAGAAATAGGACGATCAGAGCAATCATTCGTCTATCGTTCTCTGAATCATTGATTGCAGACTTACACGCGCTCGTCTTGGGTTGCAGAATCCGCACGCATTTGATTTATCGTAGTGTCAGCAAAGGTGAAAAGCAATCTGAATCAATGGATTTTTTAATATTATTTGCGACAAGGAAATGAATTGTTGCAGTTTTTTATACGCATTGTTGTTTTTTTCGATCTAGAATAAATCATAATTCTAAAAGGCCCATCGCCATTTTTAGGGTATTTGTACCCCACGCCAGATTGAAACAGCGCCCCGCATAGTCCGCGTTATGGTTAGGCAATTGGCACTACCGTATTTTTACCATATTGCACCGCACCATTTTTGTGTTAAAGTTTAGCTGTCTCCTCCAACACCGCAAAGGTTTGGATTCAGCCCGCAACCGAAAGGTCATGCGGGCTTTTTTTTGTGGGCTTCCGTCCTGAAATAGGTTGACACTTTTGCACCCGACGATACATGACCGTTCTCCAGAATGTCCGAACATGCGCTTCGGGTCTAAACCGCCAGTTACCAAATGCGTACAATCGGCTAACAACGGTAATACAGTTAGCTAAAGAGAGGTGAATAAAATGTCGTTTCAAAATTACTGGCTCTTTCTTCCTGCCTGCTTTGCTCTAAATATGGCATTCGGCCCAAATAACGTACTGTCCTTATCCAATGGTGCTCGTGATGGCGTCCGCTATTCAATACTTGCGGCATTTGGAAGATTGCTCGCCTTTGCTGGGATGATATCAATCTCCGGCTTTGGTTTAGGAGCGCTTCTGATTGCATCAGAAACACTTTTCACTTTATTGAAATTTGGTGGTGCAGCTTACCTCGTATGGCTCGGCGTAAAAATGCTCCGCTCTGTACCCGTTCACCTATCAGATTCAGTTAAAGAAACTCAGTTCGACGCCGAGCTTCCAAGGGACAAGCTACGGCGACTTGCGAAACAAGAATTTCTCGTCGCAGCGGGAAATCCAAAGGCAATTCTAATTTTTACCGCATTTTTCCCGCAATTTGTTGATCGTTCGGCATACGCGACTAGCTTTTTTATACTCGGTACGACGTTCTTATTGTTTGAATTGTTAGCCATTGCCATTTATGCGGGTATCGGCGCACGGCTCGGAACGTTGACGAATAACGCTCGAAGATTTCGATGGTTCAATCTTATAAGTGGTGCAATGTTGATCGTATTTGGCCTGATTCTGGCCTTTATACGGCGCCCTACTTAAAGGTATTTATCAAGCGATTAGTCACGTAGATTCTCAACTTCACACAAACGAAGGTAGTTTTTTTACGTAAATATTGAGTTACTCGTTTCCGGCAAGTCGAAAGACCGCTTCGGGTCGAAAGCAGGCAGTTGATTAAAATATCAAATGACATTCGGCGTCGACGGAAAGGGCGCTAACTCCAGTTTCTAACCAAGCGCTTCAACGATGGACGGATCACTTCTGCCTATACGATTCACCTCAGTCGATACCATATACCCCTTAAAGTAGTCCGGCCCAAGCGCCATCTGTTGGGCGATTTGTTCCGCCTGTTCTGGCGACAAACCGTTATGAGCTATGTGATCGGTTAGGAGTACACAGACCTTGAAATTTCCTTCCTTGGAAACATTTTGTTCGATTTTGTGTGTGTTAGGTAAACACGGTGATCACTTTTTTAATAATTTGTCCCCGCCCATTCCATAAAAATCACTCACGTTACGCAGTAAGTTGATCCCAAGGAGAGAAAATCATGCAAGATTCAGAATAGGATATCAACAGACGGTTAGATAAATTTACATTCGTCCGAGCCTTCCATCTTTCGGGGAATATACTGTCGGCGCTGTATTGGGATTTAAGTCTGCAAGCAGTACAAAGCGGTATGCGCACCTTGCGAATGACTCGCTTAAGGCTGCGATTGAGAAGATTAGACAAAATTTCCCCCACCACAAAAAATGAAAAGGTTCCCGCTATATCTCGGAGAGCCTTATGTAGCTTGGTGGGGCGTGTGTGATTCGAACACACGACCTACGGATTAAGAGTCCGCTGCTCTACCAACTGAGCTAACGCCCCAACAGGGGTGGAATTATATCCTCTGTTCAATATTTGTACTAGTGCTTCTGTTTTTTTCTGGCTTAGTCTCTTTAAAATAATCAAAGAGCAAGCGCTTAGAGGGCGTTTAATCGGTCAGGCTCCGTTACTTTTTAGTGCGCTTTGGGCCGATATTCTTTATACATTTCTGCAAGCGAAGCGCTTGGCTAAAATTGCAGACAAAACTTTACTTTTGTAAGAGTTTGCAGTTTATTTTGCAACGCCCAAAGAGCGGATTCATGCGCAAAATTATCGCGACGATTTTGTTTTAGGAATGTGAAACGAGTGTGCGTGAATCACACACCTCAACATCCCAAACGAAACTCCCGCGTCCTCACCTCTTCT
Organism: Glaciimonas sp. Gout2; assembly: GCF_035018905.1. Lineage (NCBI taxonomy): Bacteria > Pseudomonadati > Pseudomonadota > Betaproteobacteria > Burkholderiales > Oxalobacteraceae > Glaciimonas > Glaciimonas sp. Gout2. The sequence goes on from NZ_JASJXA010000013.1 coordinate 67,432, forward strand.
CGTCTCAACCGAAGTCGCTGTTGCTCTTGTCCTGTATGACGTTCTCTCGACGCAGCGTCAATCGCGTTAATTTCCGCAGCAAGATACGTGCATTCATAAGGAGGATTATTCGTCGTTGAGTCAGAGACGATGGCGGTTGCACCTGGCTGCTGCATTTCTGTTCTTATTTTTGCGCGTGTGTCCGCGATGGTGTGTGGATCTGGGCTGATAAATCCGCCGCTTGTTTCGTGGATGTTAACGGTGGTCGTTCTTTGCGTATCGCCGCATTTTTGATCCGAGTAGCTTGCCCGATTGTTGGTTCTGCATTTGTATATTTGGTTCTGCTGATCGGATTGGATTGTTTGGTTTGGCTCTCGATTTGGAGGATTATTTGGAGCGAGGCTAGCTTTGCTCGGAGTGTCGGTGGTTTGCGGCGATGGCTGTGGTTTGTCTTTTTGCGGTAAATTTATTGATGTCGACATCACCCAAAATAGGGCGCTAACGACGCCGAGCGCTAAAGCAAAGCTGATGATTTTTCCTGTTACGTGGCTGCGCATATTTTGCCTTTGCTCTGTCTTTTCTCTACTTTTACTCTTCAGGTTATGCCTCAGCGGTGCATTTTTTTGCATTTCTTGTTTATACGCAATATTGTGTATTTAAGCATGAAATCACCTATTTTTTGCATAGTTCTGTGCAATTTTTAACGCTTTAAAAATGAAAATAAATTTTCTTTACATAAAAATGTTTTGAGAATATATTTACATAACTTAATAATGAGAGCGAGATATCGGGTGCAACATCACACTGCAAATGCATGGCAACGTCATAGCGCCGTTGCCCAGCGTATAGGCAAAGTTTATCCCGAGCTGTCAAAGGCGCACCGGAAGGCTGCTGATTACGTCTTGGCGAATGTCTTTCGGGCGGCGACGATGACCATTGATGAACTGGCTGACGTTGTTGGCTTTTCTCTGGCGACGGCAAATCGTTTTGCGCATGCTCTTGGGTTTGATGGCTATCCCGCGTTTCGGGCGGCGTTGGTATTGGATTTTGCATCGTCGTTAGCACCGGTTGAAAAGCTGCGCGATCAGGTTGGGCGGGCGGCGACTAGTGCAGAAATCATGGCGAATGCGCTGGCTGCGGATATTCAGAATCTGGAGGCGACCAAGCGGGCGCTGGTGCCGGAACTGTGTGATCGGGCGGTCAGCATGATACTCAAGGCGGAGCGCATTTTTGTGCTTGGGTTTGGGGCAAGTGCGCATCTGGCCGGTATCACGGCGCATGGATTGGAGCCGTATTGTCGCAATGTGTTGTCGGTGGCTGGGCCAGGCGGCCCGTCGCAGACAGCGCGTCAGTTTTTTAAAGTGGATCAACGCGATCTGGTGATTGCGATGGCTTTCCCGCGTTATGTCTCGGATACGATCACGCTGGCAACGCTGGCGAAGGAGCGCGGCGCGCAGTTGCTGGCGTTTACCGATGTGCCAACTTCGCCGTTGGTGCCGTTGGCCGATGTGACGTTGTATGCGCAGACCGAGCGTCAATTGTCGCCAACTTCGGATGCTGCGGCGCTGGCGCTGATTCAGGCAACCTGCGACGCGGTTGCGCATCGGGCGGATCGCTCCGTCCATGCTGCATCGAAAATGACTGAATTTGTGCTGCCTTGGTTGCATTATCCGGACTGGCAGGAAAAGTCTGACGCTGAACAAAGTAAGCCAGTTGTGAAGGCCAGCAAAACCAATAAGAAATCGTCGCTGCTAAAAGTAGCCGCTGATGAGTCTGCGGATACTAAGTCTGCCGGTGCTAAGTCGGCTGCTACTAAATTACCTGTTACTAAGACAGGAAAAATCAAATCACTTCCCAAAAAGGCTGAGCTAACGTGACAACCGCAATTTCAACTTCAGCCATCTCCGCGACGATCGCCATCCACGGTGGTGCGGGTACGATTTTGCGCAGCGCGATGAATACCGAGCAAGAGCGGGCGTATCACCAAGTTTTGAATGACATCCTTCGCGCTGGTCAAAAAATATTGGCGGATGGCGGCAGCGCAATAGATGCCGTTGCTACTGCGGTCAGTATGTTGGAAGATTGCCCGCTGTTCAATGCCGGCAAAGGGGCGGTCTACACGTCCGCAGGAACGCACGAATTGGATGCAGCGATTATGGATGGCGCGACGTTGGCTGCCGGTGCGGTTGCCAATGTTTCCCATCTGCGCAATCCGATATTGGCGGCACGTGCCGTGATGGAGCATAGCGAACACATCTTGTTGGTGGGTGCGGGTGCAGAAAGTTTTGTGGCGGATTATGGTGTTGCGGTTGTCGATGCTGCTTATTTTCATACCGAAGCGCGTCATGCGCAGTGGCTACGTGCGCGTAATCAGGGCGGCATGATGTTGTTGGATCATGATGCGACTAGCGAAGCTGCTGGCAACGCTGCTGCCGAGATTGCGCCCATCGATCCGGATAATAAATTTGGAACAGTTGGGGCGGTAGCGCTTGATTCGCACGGTAACTTGGCGGCGGCGACATCGACTGGCGGGATTACAAATAAACGTATAGGCCGGGTGGGCGATACGCCGCTCATTGGAGCGGGTTGTTACGCCAACAATCGTACGGCGGCTATTTCGGCTACCGGAACGGGCGAAGCCTTTATGCGTACTGTCGCCGCGTATGATATTTCAGCGCGGATGGCGTATGCGGGACTATCGCTAAAAGATGCGGCCGAACAGGTGGTGATGGAATTGTTGCCGCGTTATAACGGTCGTGGCGGGTTAATTGCTATCGATGCAAAAGGTAATGTGACGTTTCCTTTTAATACTGAAGGTATGTATCGCGGCGTCGCAAGAGTCGGCGAATCGCCGCTGACGGCAATTTATAAGTCAGATAGCCAATGACGCGGATCATGACCACCATGACGACCATGACCCAATCAGCGCACCAAGTGCCAGCGTCTGAAGAGTTGCGCAATCCAGTTGCGCGCCGTGTGTTGACCGTGGATCAGCTTGGGGTCAGTTTTGTGACCTCGGAGCGGTCGGTCGAAGCAGTGCGAGGGCTATCATTCCATGTTGATGCGGGGGAAACATTGGCGATTGTGGGTGAATCGGGCTCCGGTAAGTCAGTGTCTTCACAAGCGATTATGCGCTTGATTGATTATGGTGGCGGCAAGATATCCAACACCAGTCGGATGATGTTTCACCGTCGTAATGGCAGCGCCATTGATCTGGCAAGCGCCGATCAAAATACGATGCGGCACATCCGTGGTGCAGAAATCGCGATGATTTTTCAGGAGCCGATGACGTCACTTAATCCCGTGTTTACGGTGGGTGAGCAAATCGCTGAGTCGATTCGACTGCATCAGGGCAAGGACTTTTCTGCTGCACGCGCTGAAGCATTACGTATGCTGGAGATCGTGCGGATTCCAGAAGCACGGCGGATGCTGGATCGGCATCCACATCAATTATCTGGCGGAATGCGCCAACGCGTAATGATCGCGATGGCGCTATCTTGCAAGCCGTCACTGTTGATTGCGGATGAGCCAACTACGGCGCTGGACGTGACGATTCAGGCCCAGATATTGCAACTAATCCGCGCTTTGCAGGATGAAATGCAAATGGCCGTGATGTTCATCACCCACGATATGGGCGTCGTTGCAGAAATCGCAGACCGGGTAGTTGTCATGCGTCAGGGTGAAAAGGTCGAAGAAGGGGTCGTACACGGGATTTTTGCAGCACCGCAGCATGCCTATACGCGTGCGTTGCTGGCGGCAGTGCCGCGTCTTGGTGCAATGCAAGGGACCGACTTGCCGGAGCGAATTGCCATCGCTGGAACTGTACCGTCGATGAGCGTGGACCTGGCCGATGCAGCGCAGTTGGTCCGGTCGATTCCCGGTGCAGATCCGACGCAACAGCCGTTGCTAAAAGTACGCAATTTGACGACGCGCTTCGATATAAAAAGCGGTATTTTCAGTCGCGTTAGGCAGCGCGTGCATGCGGTCGAACAAATTAGTTTTGATCTCTATCCGGGTGAGACATTGGCGTTGGTTGGCGAGTCGGGCTGTGGCAAATCGACCACTGGACGTTCGTTGTTGAGACTGGTGGATATCACCAGCGGAAGCGTGGAGTTTGGTGGTCGTGATCTGGCGACTTTGCCGCGCTCGGAATTGCGTTCGCTGCGGCGTGAGATTCAATTTATTTTCCAAGACCCGTTCGCCTCCCTTGATCCACGCTTAACGGTGGGATACTCCATCATGGAACCGCTGTTGGTGCATGGCATGGCAAAAGGCGCACAAGACAGGGTGGCGTATTTGCTGGAGCGGGTAGGTTTGCTGCCGGAACATGCACAGCGCTATCCGCATGAATTCTCTGGCGGTCAGCGTCAGCGCATTTGTATCGCGCGTGCGTTAGCACTGAATCCCAAGATAGTGATTGCGGACGAATCAGTCTCGGCACTGGATGTGTCGATACAGGCGCAGATTGTGAATTTGCTGCTGGATTTGCAGCAAGAATTAGGTATTTCGTTCATCTTTATTTCACATGATATGGCTGTGGTGGAGCGCGTCAGTCATCGGGTGGCGGTCATGTATCTCGGACAAATTGTGGAGATTGGTCCGCGCCGTGCAATCTTTGAAAATCCGCAGCATCCTTATACCCGCAAGTTAATGGCTGCCGTGCCGGTCGCTGATCCAACTCAGCGTCATCGGAAACGCGCGTTGCAGCAGGATGAAATTCCTAGTCCCATTCGTGCAGTCGGCGATCTGCCGTTGGTTGAGCCGTTGAGGCAAGTTGGCCCGGGACACTTTGTGGCTATGCATAAGGTAGGTGGCGCTTTTTAAATAGGATGCAACTTATGCAAAATCGCCTCGAGTGCGTTACTTTCTTAGCTGCACTAGCGAATGAATAAGGCGTCAATTCTGCGCTTAATTCTGGGGCGTGATTCGTCCACTATTTTTCTTGTTTTTTTTGCTTTAATAGTCATTTGTATCTGCCTAACCAATCTTGAATTAAATCTGAACCAGGGGAAATAACATGCTTTCAGCGCGACATTTTTATGGAAAACCGATCGGCAAAGTGCTAGTCAGCACCGCAGTCGCACTGGCAGCACAACTTGCAGCGGGGCAGGCTTTTGCCGCCAAAGATGTCACGCTGGCAGTCGCGTCGACGTTCACTACGATGGACCCATATGATAGTAATGATACGTTGTCACAAGCAGTGATTAAGTCGTTTTATCAAGGTTTGTTTGGCTTTGATAAAGATTTGAAATTGGTGAATGTGCTGGCAGAAGGTTATGACGTTAGCAAAGACGGTTTGGTGTACACCATCCGCCTGCGCAAAAATGTGAAGTTTCAGGACGGTACTGATTTCAAGGCAGATGCGGTCAAAATGTCGCTCGAACGGGTGATCAATCCGGATAATAAACTTAAACGGTTTAATCTGTTCAATCGGATTGTTAAGGTCGATGTTGTCAATGACTACGAAGCCAAGATCACGTTGAAAGAACCTTTCTCGCCATTTATCAATACGCTGGCACATTCTTCTGCCGCGATGATTTCACCGACTGCTTTGAAGCAATACGGTAACAAGGAAATTGCTTTCCATCCGGTCGGTACTGGCCCTTTCAAATTTGTGGAATGGAAGCAAACCGATTATTTGAAAGTGACCAAGTTTGACGGCTATTGGAAAAAAGGTTATCCGAAGATTGATAGCATTACCTGGAAGCCGGTCATCGATAACAATACCCGCAGCGCGATTATGCAAACCGGCGAGGCACAGTTTGCGTTTCCACTGCCTTATGAACAAGCTGATTTGCTGAAGAGCAAGACCAATTTGGATTTGATTTCTTCGCCATCGATTGTGCAACGTTACATTTCGATGAACACGCAACAAAAGCCGTTTGATAACCCAAAAGTACGCGAAGCGATCAATTACGCGATCAATAAACAAGCGCTGGTAAAAGTTGCCTTTAATGGCTATGCCGTGCCGCAAGATGGCGTGTTGCCACAAGGCGTCGATTACGCCTTGAAAACCGGTCCTTGGCCTTACGACATTAAAAAAGCCAAGCAATTACTTTCTGAAGCGGGATATCCGAACGGTTTCGAAACGGAGTTGTGGTCAGCCTATAACCACACAACAGCGCAGAAAATCATTCAGTTTGTTCAGCAGCAGTTGGCGCAGGTTGGTATCAAAGTGAAGGTCATGGCACTGGAAGCCGGACAACGTGTGGAGAAGGTGGAAAGTTCACCGAATCCCGCCACGGCGCCGGTACGGATGTATTACACAGGTTGGTCGTCGTCTACTGGCGAGGCGGATTGGGGCTTGCGTCCATTATTAGCGTCGGAATCGTTCCCACCTAAGTTGTTCAATACCGCCTATTACAAGAGCGTCAAGGTGGATGCTGATATCGCCAATGCGCTCACTACCACTGACCGTGCGCAAAAAACTGCTCTTTACAAAGATGCGCAGACTGAAATCTGGAAGGATGCACCTTGGGCTTTCCTCGTGACTGAAAAATTGCTGTACGCACGAAGCAAAAATCTGAGCGGTATGTTTGTGATGCCTGATGGATCGTTCAATTTCGACGAAATAGAATTGAAATAGTCGTCACTTGCTGATGGGAATGAATGGAATAAAAACACATCATTCACTCCCATCAAATAAAGTTGTACCAGCAGGAAAAGGCGATGGGGTGGTCGCAGACTTGGAGTAATGCCGTAAAAGTTGCTAATGCCGCTAATGCCATATTGCGGCTGCAAGACCGCTCGCCAGATAGTGCAAAAAAATAACGCAACATCATGCAACATCACTCATCCCGGCTGGCTCTGTAGAAATTGCAGATTCACCATTTACCAGAACGTGCCATGTTTCCTTATGTATTAAAACGCCTGATGGGCCTGATACCGACCTTGCTGATTGTTGCGGTCATGGTGTTTATGTTCGTCCATTTGTTACCGGGCGATCCTGCGCGTCTGGTTGCGGGACCCGAAGCGGATCTCCAGACGGTGCAGATGATTCGTCACGATCTTGGTCTGGATAAGCCGATTCATCAGCAATTTTTGAATTATTTCGGCAATGCCTTGCGGGGTGACTTCGGACATTCGCTACGTACCAAGCGTGCGGTGAGTCAGGAGATTGCGGAGCGGTTTTGGCCTACGTTCTTGCTGACGGTGACCAGCATGGTGTGGGCGGTATTCTTTGGTTTGTTCATTGGCATCGTCTCTGCGGTATGGCGCAATAAATGGCCTGATCGACTAGGCATGACATTGGCAGTGTCTGGGATTTCATTCCCGGCGTTTGCACTTGGCATGCTGTTGATGGAACTGTTTTCGGTCAAGCTTGGCTGGTTGCCGACGATTGGTGCAGATAGTTGGCGTCACTATATCTTGCCGTCGCTAACCCTTGGCGCGGCAGTCGCTGCGGTGATGGCGCGTTTTACCCGTGCATCTTTTGTAGAGATTCTGCAAGAAGATTTTGTGAGAACCGCACGAGCCAAGGGACTTTCTGAAACTGTTGTCGTTCTTAAACATTGTTTGCGCAATTCGCTGATTCCGGTCGTGACGATGATGGGCCTGCAATTCGGCTTTTTGCTGGGCGGTTCTATCGTGGTGGAAATGGTCTTTAACTGGCCGGGCATGGGGCGGCTGCTGATTGACGCGGTTGATATGCGTGACTATCCGGTTATTCAGGCGGAGATTCTGTTGTTCTCGCTCGAATTCATCTTTATTAATCTGATCGTTGACATGTTGTATGCCGTCATCAATCCGAGCATCCGTTACAAGTGAGGCCGGCCGTGTCGAACCCAACCAGCGATCTTCCATCCGTCCGCAGTGCCGCTATTGTGGCTGCTGTCTTAGCCCCGCTTCCCACTTCTATTCGGACACCATGGAGTGAGTTCTGGCGCAAGTTCAAGAAGCAACATCTGGCCGTCGCAGCCGGTTGCTTCGTATTGTTTTTGATCGTGTTGGCAATAGCAGCACCGTATTTGGTGCCCTATGACGCAGAAAACTATTTTGATTATGATGCACTAAATGCCGGTCCATCGCTGGCGCACTGGTTCGGTGTCGACTCTCTGGGCCGCGATATTTTTAGCCGTATATTGATGGGTACGCGGATTTCTCTTGCCGCAGGATTTTCATCGGTGGCGGTGGGCGCAATCGTGGGTACATTTTTCGGTCTGATCGCGGGCTATTATGAAGGCTGGGCCGATCGCATCATTATGCGTATCTGCGACGTATTGTTCGCTTTCCCCGGCATTTTGCTGGCCATCGGTATCGTTGCGATCTTGGGTAGCGGTATGTCGAACGTCATCTTCGCGGTGGCTATTTTCAGCATTCCCACCTTTGCCCGCCTGGTACGCGGCAATACGCTGGTATTGAAGCATCTGACTTTTATTGAGGCGGTGCGCAGTATTGGCGCGAATGATCGCACGATTATCTTGCGGCATATTTTTCCCGGTACGGTGTCGGCTGTGGTGGTATATTTCACGATGCGTATCGGTACCTCGATTATTACCGCAGCGAGTCTGTCTTTCCTTGGTATGGGCGCACAGCCGCCGATGCCGGAGTGGGGCGCGATGCTCAATGAGGCACGTGCCGACATGATGACAGCGCCACATATTGCGATCTTCCCGAGTCTGGCAATTTTCTTTACGGTGCTAGCATTTAATCTGCTAGGAGATGGTCTGCGGGATGCTTTGGACCCTAAGATCGATCGTCGCTGATGCTATCCATTCCTATCATCGGCTCGCTCGCTGCCGGCCCCAACAATGCGATCAGCGATGTGGCTGGCGTCACTGTTGGTCACGTCACTTTGATGCAAGGTGCGATACAGACCGGCGTGACAGTCATCCGCCCCCACGACGGTGACCCGTTCCGCGACAAAGTGCCTGCCGCAGCCGTGGTATTCAATGGTTTTGGCAAAAGTATCGGCTTGGTACAGTTGCAGGAACTAGGCGTGCTGGAGACGCCGATTGCGTTGACCAATACGCTGTCGGTAGGCACGGTCGCCACCGCACAGATCATCTCAGCGATCAAAACGAATCCCGAAATCGGGCGCGCTGATCCCACTCTCAATCCGTTGGTATTTGAATGTAATGATGGCTACCTCAACGATATTCAGGCGATGGCGGTCACTACCGAGCATTACCAGCATGCATTGAACGCCGCAGAACCGATATTTTTACAAGGTTCCGTGGGTGCAGGCCGTGGCATGTCCTGCTTTGACTTGAAAGGCGGCATCGGCTCTGCATCGCGCTACGCCAACATTGGCGGCGCTAATGGTCAACAATATTGTGTCGGCGCATTAGTATTGGCGAACTTCGGCAAACTCCCTGAGTTGACACTGGCCGGCATCAACATCGGCGAACAACTGCATCAACTCAATTTGGCCCATCCTTGGTTGCCTCTAAACGACGCGCCGGAAATGGGTTCAATTATCATGATTATCGCAACCGATGCACCGCTGGATGCACGTCAGTTAAGACGTCTAGCCACGCGCTGCGGTATCGGTCTTGGTCGCGCCGGCTCCAACTACGGACACGGCAGCGGCGACCTAGCGCTAGCGTTCTCGACCGCGCAAACGGTTTCATACCGTCCCGATTGCGCGACACAACAATGGACAACGCTGCACGATAGCGTGCTTGATCCGTTGTTTCAGGCCGTGGCTGAGAGCACTGAACAAGCGATAGTTAATGCCTTGTTTGCAGCTGAAACAGTGGAAGGGCGGGACGGTCATCTGCGCAGATCGTTGCGGGATGTGGCGGCGTCTGGTGACGATACTACTAAACGTAATTAATTCAATTAAGACGTATTAACATATAACGCTTGTAGATGAGATCGGTACAAAACTAAATCACATCAACTATTTAGGCAGTTGCAGTTGCAGGCGCAGCCACAGTTGACGTTGCTCTTGACCTTGCAGGCGCAGCCACTTTTGAAGTTGCGGTTGTTCTTGAAGCTGAAGTTGCCGTTGCCGTTGAAGTTGAAGTTGAAGTTGACCTACCCCGTCATGGACGCTGCCAAGTATTTCAGCTGTCAGTCGGGAATTGTTGGAAGACATGTTTGAGCGCAGCGAGTTGGTCTTTCAACCCGGCTGGCGGCTGAAATGCTTGGGAATCCGAAGGGCAGCGTCAGTTGCGGTCGCCTTCTTTTTGGTTACTTTTTCTTGGTGGGGGGCGCCGAGCCAAGCAAGAAAAAGTAACTAGCTGTCGGGCTACCCCCGACTAGCACCCACGGAGCGGCAACCGCAATAATTAACGACGACTGTATTTGATACAACAACCCGAAAGAGCCGTGTCCTTATCGTTGCACTTTCTCGGCGAGGAAGCCCGCCGGGCTAATCCCTGACAAGCACCCGCGGAGCCGCAACCGTTTCAGCTACAGACGACTCAAACCATCGCAATAGAAGACCTAATTAAGAATGACCACAATGAAAATACTTATCTCGGTAGACATAGAGGGCATTGCCAGCGTATTCCATCCCGAACAAACCCGCGCCGGTAATCCCGAGTACGAACGTGCACGACGCCTAATGACACTAGAAGCCAACGCAGTAATCGAGGGCGCATTCGCCGGAGGAGCAACAGAAGTCCTCGTCAATGACTCACACGGCGGTTTTCGTAACCTCCTACCGGATCTATTGCACCCCTCCGCCAGCGCAATTCTCGGCAAACCCCGCCTGCTAGGAATGATGAGCGGCGTCGAGACCGGCGTTGACGCGGTGATGATGGTCGGCTATCACGGCCGCTCACAAAGTAGCGGTATCCTCGCGCACACCATCAACAGCTTCGCCTTCGCCCGAGTCTGGCTCAATGATCTGGAGTTAGGAGAGGCTGGAATCTACGGCGCACTGGCCGGAGAGTTCGGCGTCCCGGTGATTTTTGGCAGCGGTGACGATATCTTCGTTGATGAGGCCAAACTGCTATTTCCACAAGCCAATCTGATCAGCGTAAAAATGGCGCAAGGAAATACCAGCGGCATCTCGATATCGCCACAACGTGCTGTTACGTTGCTAGCCGAAGGCGCCGAAGCCGCAATGCACACGATTAAAGACGCCGCTCCGTTCGTTCTACAGCCACAGATCACCTGCAAGCTACAAACGCAGAGTCCTGCGCTGGCAGATTGTTTCTGTCAACTGCCGATATTGCAGAGGATTGATGGTGTTAATGTGAGCTTCTCTGCACCCTCTGTGCAATACGCTGTCAGGATATTAAATAGCTTGTCGGCGATGTCTTTTATGTTGCGTAACTAAGCGCGAAATGACGGTGTCAGAATAATGGTGTTAAATACCTGATCAAGCATTGCGCAATACCTTTACCGCCGCATAACGCACTCGCTCGGTTGACGCCGCGGCACGTGCGCTGTGAAGGCTATGCAACGTAATTTGATTCACTTCGGCATGGCTACCTTCAATGTGTTCCGTTATCAGTCGAATAGCTTCCCCACCCGCGTACGCGCTGATTTGCGCCAAAATCGCCGCATGTTCATCGTAGGTTGATTGTACGCAATCACCGTAGACAAAATCTAAACGCCGTACGATACGGATGCGATCAGTCAGGCGGTCAAAAGCACTTGCCATTTCCAGATTTCCACTCGCACGCACCAAGGTTTGATGGAATACCTCGTCCATAGCAGCGACCTGGCCGCCATCAGTCAAGCGTTCGCTCACCGGCACACACCAGATCGCTTTGAGGTTATCGATCAAGGCACCATTGACCGCGCCACCATCGGCTAATCCTCCGGCTAATCCAGCGCAAAGGCGGCCGACCGCGTGTACTTCGATCAGTTTACGAAATTCGTATAAATCTTCGAAACGTTTTAAATTGATCGGCACAACTTCCCAACCGCCACGCACATAGCCTTGCACAAGACCGTCACCCTGTAAACGTTGCAAAGCCTCACGCACGGGTGTACGGGATACCTTGAAATGAGCTGCGATATCAGTTTCCGTGATTTGATCACCCGGCAACAGCCGCATCTCAAAAATATCTTCGCGTAACTTTGCATAGACATATTCAGGCAGTGAAACTGATTTAACAGGCTCACCACCAGTAATGGCTGGAACCGATTCAGACGAGTCAGGTAACTCGGATAAAACGCGGGTGATTGAGATTTTCTTCATGATGATTTATTTGTCGTTATCGAAAATCAGTCTAAAGTGCGTATTCATATAAAGCTTGTAGATGAGGTTAGTACAAAACTAAATCACATCAACTATAAAGGCCGTTGCAGGCGCAGCCACAGTTGCAGTTGCAGTTGCAGTTGCGTTTGACCTTGCAGGCGCAGCCACAGTTGACGTTGCCTTTGACCTTGCAGGCGCAGCCACCTTTGACGTTGCGGTTGTTCTTGAAGTTGACCTTGACGTACTCCGTCATGGACGCTGCCAAGTATTTCAGCTGTCAGTCGGGAATTGTTGGAAGACATGTTTGAGCGTAGCGAGTTGGTCTTTCAACCCGACTGGCGGCTGAAATACTTGGGAACCCGCAGGGCGGCGTCGTTGCGGTCGCCTTCTTTTTGGTTACTTTTTCTTGGCGAAGCAAGAAAAAGTAACTAGCTGTCGGGCTACCCCCGACAAGCATCCACGGAGCATCAACCGTCTCAACAACCAACTAACCTAAACAACCACCTAACCTAACCTAACCAAATCGACACTACTTAAAAGAAAATTTAAATCAACATTCAAACGTCAAAAAAACCAACGTCACCAAGCCGCCACACACCCATCCGAACGCGGCTCCGTACCACCACAAAGCACACCAAACTCATCGCGCCAAATAATCTGCCCACGACCAAATCCAAGCTGATTACCAGACCAGGCAACATCATGACCTAACCCACTCAAACCACGAAACAACGGTTCAACAGTAGTATGCTCAATACTAACTTTGTTACCAGTCTCCCATTCCCAACGCGGTGCATCAAGTGAAGACTGCGGATTCAAGCCAAAATCCACCGTATTCATCACCATCTGCACATGTCCTTGCGGCTGCATAAAGCCTCCCATCACACCAAACGGCCCAACCGCATGCCCATCCTTGGTCAGAAAGCCAGGAATAATAGTGTGATAAGGCCGCTTGCCAGGCCCCAGGCAATTAGGATGAGAAGCGTCCAAAGTAAAGTTGTTACCACGATTATGCAGCGCGATGCCAGTGCCCGGCACGACCAATCCAGAACCGAAGCCCATGTAATTACTCTGAATGAACGACACCATATTGCCCTCGTTATCAGCGGTGCTGAGATAAACGGTTCCCCCACGCGGCGGTTCACCAGCCACAGGCAAGTTAGCGCGTTGCCCGATCAGTTTGCGACGCTCGTCGGCATAACCATCGGACAGCAAATCTTTAACCGACACCCGCATGTGACCAGAATCAGCAATATGTGTCAGACCGTCAGCGTAAGCCAACTTGATCGCTTCGATCTGACGATGATAGGTCAGCAACGCATCACGCTCGCTGAAATCAAATCCCTTCAATATATTCAGTGCCAGCAACGCCACCAAGCCATGACCATTTGGCGGAATTTCCCATACGTCATAGCCACGATAATTGGCACTGATCGGATCGACCCATTCCGGTTTGTAAGCGGCCAGATCGGCGACATCCAGATAGCCGCCAGCACCACGTACACAGGCGGCGATTTTTTCTGCCAAGGCACCGCGATAGAAACTTTCGGCGTTATCTTCAGCGATAGTGCGTAGCGTTTGGGCGTGGTCTGCGGAACGCCAGATTTCACCAGCACGGGGCGCACGGACTTGCGGGGCGAAGGTGTCGAACCATGGCTTGAAGTGTGCTTCTTTCAGGTTGATGGTGAAGCCTTTATGCGCCGCTTCCCAAGCTACGGCGATCATCGGCGAAACGGGGAATCCTTCTTGCGCCAGAGTGATCGCACCAGCCATCGACTGGGTCAACGGCAACTTGCCAAAACGTTCTGCCATGGTGGCCCACGCGCCCGGTGTCCCCGGCACAGTCACCGGCAATGCGCCGTATTTTGGCATGCTGGTATGTCCCGCGGCTTTAAGGGCTTCGAGCGAAATGGCCTGCGGCGCCGCGCCGCTGGCGTTGAGCCCGTGCAACTTGTCTTTGTGCCAGATCAGGGCGAAGGCGTCGCCTCCGATACCGTTAGCGGTTGGCTCGACCACGCTCAGCGCGGCGGCCGCAGCGATGGCTGCATCAATGGCATTTCCACCAGCTTGCAAAACCTGTAAACCAGCTTGCGCAGCCAAGGGTTGCGATGTTGCCACCATGCCGCGATTGGCGAAGACTGCACTTCGGCGGGAAGCGTAGGGATAGTGATTAGTGTTGAAGGATGGCATACATTCTTTCTAGGCGGTTAGCTATAAAGGATATTAACAATAAGGTGGCTAAGAATAAAGGTGACAAGTCACATATTCGCCGGGAGCGGTTTGAACTGGCGGCGGGGCCTGCGTTTTGCAGATGTCCATGCAAGATGCGCATCTGGGATGAAAATGGCAACCGGTCGGTGGCGCGGTCGGGCTGGGAATGCTGCCCTGTAATACGATGCGCTGGCGAATCTGATCGGGATGTTCACGTGGAATCGCGGATAGTAGCGCTTGCGTATAGGGATGCTTCGGTGCTTTATAAACGGACTCGCAATTTCCATACTCAACCATGCGCCCCAGATACATGACGCCGATGGTATCGCTGACGTGGCGAATCACGGCTAGATCGTGGGAGATAAATAAATAGGTGAGTCCCAATTCTTTTTGCAAATCTAACAGCAAGTTGAGAATTTGGGCTTGAATGGAGACATCCAATGCCGATACCGCCTCGTCAGCGACCACCAGTTTGGGACGCGTGATGATGGCGCGGGCAATCCCTACGCGCTGCCGCTGTCCGCCCGAGAACTCATGCGGGTGACGGCCAGCATAGGATTGGCTGAGTCCTACCACGTCCAGTATTTTTGCGACTTTACGTTTACGGGTTGCTCGGTCAAACAGTTGATGCACGATCAATGGCTCTTCCAGCACTTCGCCGATTGTCATGCGTGGATTGAGCGAGGCAAACGGGTCTTGAAACACCATTTGCATATTGCGGCGCATGGCACGCAATTTAGACGCTGATAATCCACCAAGATTCTGACCCATAAAATGAACCGCGCCGCCAGTTGGTTCAATCAGGCGCAATACACTGCGTCCGGTTGTCGATTTGCCGCAACCGGATTCCCCAACCAATCCAAGCGTCTTGCCTTCGGCGATCTCAAACGAAACGTCATCGACCGCCTTCACCGGCGGCAAACCGCGGGTTCCTGATGGAAAATGTTTTTTGAGTCCAGAGACTTGCAGTAGCGGTAACGTTGGTGAAGTCATGTGAGTGTCGGCATAGTCGTTAAATTCGGCATTAAATTCGCCTTTAAAGTCGGCTTCAAATTCGGCAAGGATTTGATGGGATCAGCCCGGATACCAGCATCGCGCCAAGTGATTGGATTTGACTGGTTGTAGCGCTGGCATTAACGCACGGCAGCGGTCGTCTGCTTTGGGGCAACGTGCCGCGAAGCGACAACCCGTTGCGACTGATCCCGGCAGTGGCACCGATCCCGGGATTGCCATGAGCGGCTGGCCGGGAATGCTATCCAGCGCCGGGCGTGCGCGCATTAAAGCTTGCGTGTAAGGGTGGGCAGGCGCGTCGAACAGGTCGCGCACTGTGCTTTGTTCTACCACTTGTCCGGCATACATAACCACGACCCGTTCGCACATTTCCGCCACTACGCCGAGATCATGCGTAATCATTAAAATGGACGTTCCCTGTTCCCGCTTAAGGTCGCGCATCAGGTCCAGGATTTGCGCTTGAATGGTCACGTCCAGCGCCGTAGTCGGTTCGTCGCAAATCAATAGTCCTGGCTTGCATAAAAGGGCCATGGCAATCATGACACGTTGGCGCATACCGCCCGAGAGACTATGGGGATAATCGTCAATTAACTGTGTTGCGCGCGACAAGCCGACGCGTTGTAGCATGGCGATGACCTGCGCATCAACCTGCTGACGGTCAAGCGTGGTATGCATGCGGAGCATTTCACCAAGCTGCGTACCTATACGATGGAGCGGATTGAGTGAGGTCATCGGCTCTTGAAAGATCATCGCGATCTCTTTGCCGCGAATGCTGCGCATCGTTGCATCATTGGCCGCCAACAAATCGCGTCCACCGTAGCGCACGTCACCACTTAATATCGGCTTACTCGCCATGGGAAATAGCCGCAATACGGAAAGGGCAGTGACACTTTTTCCGCAGCCGGATTCGCCAAGTAAACCGACGGTTTCGTTGTCGCCGACGGTGAACGATACGCCATCTACCGGAGCGACGGATTTGCCATGGCTTTTAAATTCGACCTTGAGATTGTTGACTTCCAGCATGGATCAGCTTTCTTTAGCGACTTAATTTGGGATCAAAGACTTCACGAATGCCATCGCCGAGAAGATTGAATCCGAGCACGACGGTAAAAATCGCTATGCCGGGCCACAATGCCAATGTCGGATTGGTATTCAGGTAACCCTGCGCGATATGCAGCATCGAGCCCCAACTTGGGTCTTCCGGTCTTGCGCCTATGCCCAGATACGATAATCCAGCCTCGGCAATGATCGCCGAGCCCATCGCAAATGTCGCTTGAATGACCAACGGCGCCATTGCATTAGGCAAAACGTAGCGTCGCATAATACGTAGATCGGTGGCACCGACCGAGCGCGCCGCCATGACGTAATCCAGATTGCGGATAGACATTGCTTGCCCGCGGGCGAGTCGGATGAAGGCCGGAATAAAACCAATCCCAATGGCGACCATCGCGTTATAAAAACCACCGCCCAACGCTGCGGCAAGGGCTAGCGCGAGAATTAATGAAGGGAAAGCTTGCAAAGCATCTACCACCCGCATCACGATCCATTCATCCAAAAATCCGCGGAAATAACCGCTTGCAATACCGATTGGTACGCCGATAAAAAAAGCCAGTCCGACAGCAATCAGCGCCGCTTGCAACGAGATTCGCGCTCCGAACACCATGCGTGAAAAAATATCGCGCCCTAAGTCGTCGGTTCCCATCCAGTGCGCGCTGCTAGGGGACGACAAAATGTTGCCGTAGTCCTGATCAAAAATGGGGTCATGCGTCGCCATCAACGGTGCAAATATGGCGATCAAAATCAGCAGCATGATAATTACCGCGCCGACCACAGCCAGACGGTTAGCTGCGAAGCGGCGCAAGGCGGCAAAGCGCACTACTTGCGGGAGTGCATTGACCGGACTTGCTGGTTGGGTCTGTCCGGTTTGCCCGGTTTGGGCAAGAGGTTGATGCAATTGATTCATGCGTATCCTCTATTTAGCGATACGCGGATCGATCATGCTGTAAAGCAGATCTACCGCAAGATTGACGATGATGACCATCAAGGCCGCCGCCATGACACCGGCTTGTACTGTCACATAATCGCGCTGGAAGATGGCATCGACGATCATTTTTCCCATTCCGGGAATCCCAAAGATGCTCTCAGTAATGACTAAACCGCCGAGCAAGCCAGAGACCATCAAGCCGCTCGCGGTCACCACAGGGATCATCGCGTTACGCAAAGCATGACCGATGACGACTTGCCAGTCTTTTAAACCTTTTGAGAATGCAGTGCGGATGTAATCTTCGTTTAATACTTCCAGCAGACTGCTGCGCACCATCCGCATAAGGATCGCCGATTCGCGCAATCCCGTTGCCACTACCGGCATCAGCATGGCGAGAAGATTGCCGCGCCAGTCCTCCATAAAAGGGACGTAACCAGATGCGGGAAGCCATCCTAACTTGACCGCAAACAATACGATGAACATCATGCCGAGCCAAAAATGCGGTACGGACATGCCAAACAATGCGATAAATGTGCTGACATAATTGGCAACACCGCGAGGACGGGCAGCCGCCATGATCCCGGCCGGTACGGCAATCAGAACGGCCACCAGAAAACTTCCCAGTGCCAACTCGATGGTCACGGGAAGTCGTTGCATCAGACTATCGACTACCGGAGTATGGTCAACAAAGGAGCGTCCTAAATCACCGTGTAAAACTGCCCAAAGCCAATGCCCGTATTGCACATAGATAGGATTGTCCAGCCCCAGTTGCGCCCGCAATGCAAGTGCTGCTTCGGGCGTGGCTTCTTGTCCTAGGATGGCGGTTACGGGGTCACCAGGCAAAATGGCAAGCAACGAAAAAATCACGATACTTACCAGCAACAACGTCGGCAAAACCAGCAAAATCCGTTTCAAAATCTTAGGCATGGGTTTGGGTAACTTGTATCGGTGAGGTCTATTTGGAAAGCGTCACAGTTCTGATCACGCCATCGGGCACGAATTTGAATCCTTTGACGGCCTTCGCAATACCGAACAGGACGTTGTCATGATTCAGATAAACATACGGCACATCGCTGACCAGAATCTGCATCGCCTGATCATAGAAAACTTTCCGTTTTGCGTCATCACTTTCGATCCGCGCTTGCTGCAACAGCGTATCGACTTCTTTGGTGCCGTATTTGGAATAATTCAGCGAACCGTTGGTGACCGCAAAATCATAGATATTCTGATCGGGATCGGGGCGGCCGCTCCAGCCAACCATCAGCGCTTCATAAGTACCCGCTTTGCCAGATTCAATTTGGGTCGCCAAGTCGGCTTTTTCTAGCGTGACGCTGATGCCGGCAGGGCGCAGCATGCCTTGTATCATCTGACCGACTTGTAACTCTTCCGGCGTGGTCGGCAAGGTCAAGCGAAACGAGAATCCAGCTTCTTTGCCAGCGGCCTTTAACAACGCCTTGGCTTTTGCCAGATCGACTTTTGGGGGAAGATCCAAAGGTCCGTTAGCGAATTGGGATTTGCTGAAGGGTGAATGGCCGGGAGATACAGCGCCGTTATAGACCACCTTGGCAATAGCAACGCGGTCGATCAGGATATCAATCGCTTCGCGTACTTCTTTTTTATCGAATGGCGATTTGGAAGTATTAAAATAGAAACCACGGAAGCCGAGTGAAGGTTTGTTGATGACCGTATATTTGGCACCGGGATTGCTGTTGCTGAGTTCTTTGTACGGAAAACGATTGGTGATATCCACCTGACCGCTGCGCAAATTATTGAATGCGACGTTGACGTCGGACATGATCTTGTAGACCACCTGATCCGCTTTAGGCAAGCCGGGTTGCCAGTAATTGGGATTTTTATCCAGCGTTAGTGTGGCGCCTTTCAGACGGCCCTTGTAAATAAAGGGACCCGTACCGACCGGATTATTGACGTAGTCGTCGCCAAATTTTTTCACGGCTTCGGGTGATGACATCATGCCCGCACGATCAGTGAGGATCGATAAAAACGGTGCAAACGGCTCGCTCAGTTCAAGCTTCACCGTCGCGTCATCCACGACTGTGATCTGCTTAATGTATTTGAGATCATTTTTGCGAAGGGAGTTATTTTCCTGTCCGCGGCGCAGATTAAATTCCACCGCTTTGGCATTAAACGGTGTGCCATCCTGGAATTTGACGCCCTTGTGCAGAAAGAGCGTATAGGTTTTTTTGTCATCCGAAATGGTCCAGCGCTGGGCCAGCATGGGAATGATCTTGCCAGTCTCGTCCAGATCGAGCAATTTGTCGAAGATGCTTTGATACACCATGCGCTCGGCGATCATCGATGAGCGGGTCGGATCAAGTTTGCCGGGATCGTTATCCAGAGAAATATTGATGGTCATCGCATTGGCAGAACCGCCGATGCCAGCCAACAAACCAGAGACGCCATAGACCCCATAAACCATTAGTGATGCCAAACGCTTCGCCATTGTCGACCCTTAATTGTGATAATCGATGTTGATGCAAACGGTAAGTTGCCTGCGTGAATGGGTGTGTCCGTTGGTATATTAGTTGATGTCGTCGTTGATGTATACATGGTCGTGGACATGCAATAATCTAAAAGACTTGATTGGTGATAGGTGAATGTTAACTGCGGATTCAGCTTGGTGCGCGGTTGCATTTAATGCGTGCACAAGGCACCATCTTGGGACTGATTTAGCACCGTAGTGGCGCTAAATTGAGGGCTTTTATAATATTATTAATTGTGTGCTTGGGAAATACCCGTCACAAAAAAGAAAATATTTTTAAATGAGTTCTGATGTCATGCACGAGAGCTAAGTATAAAGCGGAGGTAAAATTCTTTTATCATTATTGGTAAGATTGAAAATGCTCCTTTTGGTCGATTCGCATCTTTCTATCGTGCCTTGGTGCTATTTGTAACGAAAACAAGTGGATTGATCATGACGCTGAATTTATTCGACCATGCAGAGCAAAGCCGTGTCTGGAAAGAAACAATTTGCCCCGGTGCTGTGGTGCTTCGACACTTTGCTTTGACCTATGAAACCGTGATTTTTGCGGCGCTCACTGATGTTGTGGGACAAGCACCGTTTCGTCACATGGTGACGCCGGGTGGCTTTCAGATGTCGGCAGCGATGACGAGTTGCGGGGGATTTGGCTGGCTGGCAGATCGAACTGGTTACCGCTACAACACTACAGATCCACAGACAGGATTGCCATGGCCACCGCTTCCAGACGCGTTACTCAGATTGGGGATAGAGGCGGCGACTGCTGCCGGATATCCGAGTTTTGTACCGGACGCCTGCCTTATTAACCGCTATGCGGTGGGTGCAAAGATGTCGTTGCATCAGGACAAGGACGAGCCCGATCTGGGCGCGCCTATCGTTTCGGTTTCATTGGGTCTTCCGGCAAATTTTCAATTTGGCGGGCTGCGACGTGAGGACAAACCACTGCGCGTGCAGTTGACGCACGGGGATGTGGTGGTGTGGGGCGGTCCGGCCAGACTGTATTTTCACGGCGTGTTGCCGATCAAAGACGGGGTGCATCCATTGACGGGTGCGTTTCGTATCAATCTGACGTTTCGAAAAGTAAGCAAATAACCGAACAGGTCCCTGAAATGGTGAATTGGTGCGTACTATTTGGGTGATAGTGATTAGTCTTAATCGCTTAAATTCGGCGGCCGGTGACTTTGCGCCGAATCCGCTACACTCATAGTGATTGCATAAGTTTATCTAATGCGCGCTTACATTTTCCTATTTCTATTTTCCACACAATTCAATCTTTGTTAGATGTCATGCCAATAGAATTAACACTGTCTATGCGTAACTATGAATAAAGCCACGGTTCCCGCGCTGGAATGTCGCGGTTTGCAAAAATCTTATGGTCATGGACGCACCGTTCTGGCGCATCTCGACTTTGTGCTTCAGCCCGGAGAATACGTCGCTGTGATGGGTGATTCCGGCGTCGGTAAATCGACCCTGTTAAATTTGATCGCCGGGCTTGATGTCTCGGATTCAGGAGCGGTATTGATTGATGGTGTCGCTATGTCTAGTCTGAATGACGATGCGGCTACACGCTTACGGCGAAAAAAACTCGGCTTCATTTTTCAGGCTTTTCATGTCCTTCCGCATTTGACCCTGCAACAAAACGTGGCGTTGCCGCTGTTGTTGAATGGGGTGGGGTTTGAACGTGCCACTGAGATGCTGGCAGCGGTTGGTCTGGCGGGACGAGGTAACGACTTTCCACGCCAATTGTCTGGCGGAGAAATGCAGCGTGTTGCGATCGCCCGTGCGCTAGTGCATCGCCCTAAACTTATTCTGGCCGATGAACCAACCGGTAATCTCGATCCAGAAACTGCGCATGATGTGTTGACTTTACTACGCAACGAAATCAAAGCTAACGGTGCATCGGCGATCATGGTGACGCATTCGATGGCAGCGGCCGCCACCGCGGATCGTATTCTTGAGTTGACTGCAAGTGGTTTGCATCCTTTGCGAGTCGCGGCATGACCTCTTCGAAAATCGGGCAATGAGTCAAGTGATTGAGAAACCGCCCGCCATTGACCGATTCCGGTCTGGCTTCAGTCCGACCCGTCTATTATCGCGCTGGCTCTTGCGTGCTGAATGGCGCGCGCATCCGGTGCGCTCGCTGGTGGCGATCATTGCTATCGCGCTCGGGGTCTCGTTGGGTTATGCCGTCGACTTAATCAATGGCGCGGCATTTAACGAGTTTTCGGCCGCGGCGAGGAGTCTCTCTGGTGCATCCGATCTCCAGATTCGTGGCGTGCAGCCGCTCTTCAACGAGGGCTTGTATCCAGTCATTGCACGTGAAAAAGGGGTGGCGCTGGCAAGTCCTATATTGGAACTCGATGTCACTGTACCGGGACAGCGCAGTGCATTGAAAGTCTTGGGAATTGATGTCTTTCGAGCCGCTCTTATTGCACCTGACTTAATCGGCGTGCCGGACCCGACGCATCCATTTGATACGCTTTCTGACGATGCGATATTTCTCTCTACAGCAGCACAGGAATGGCTCAATGTGCGGCCGGGCGATCAACTTGCGTTGCGCAATGGCACCGGAACAGTTAATTTGCGCGTCGCTGGCGGTTTGGTGCGAGCAAGGGAAGGGCAGCGCATTGCGGTGATGGATATCGGCGCGGCACAATGGCGGTTTGACCGTTTAGGACAATTGTCGGGCGTCGATCTGAGATTGTCACCCGGTGTCAATCGGGAGGTATTTCGACGTGCGCTTCAGACGCAGATGCAAGGCCGGTTGCAGGTTCAGGAAAATCAGGATCAGGAAGATCGCACGAATAATATGTCGCGTGCTTATCGGGTTAACCTGAATGTGCTGGCATTGGTGGCGCTGTTCACCGGCGCATTTTTGGTATTTTCGACACAGGCGTTATCGGTGATTCGACGCCGTGCGCAGTTTGCATTATTGCGTGTGATGGGTTTGGAACGTGGTCAGTTGCTGCGTCAGGTTTTGCTGGAAGGCGGTTTGCTAGGAGGATTGGGATCGCTTTTAGGATTGCTGTTGGGATACGTGATGGCGGCAGCGGCATTACATTTTTTCGGTGGTGATTTGGGTGGCGGTTTTTTCCGTGGCGTAGAACCACGCGTGCAGGTCGATGCACCCGCAGCGGGTATTTTTTTGCTGCTTGGCACTGGTATTGCACTACTTGGCAGTCTGGTGCCAGCGCTCGAAGCATCCCGAGCGAGGCCTGCCGCGGCACTAAAATCGGGTAGCGAAGAAACTGCGTTAGGGCGTCTTGCGACGGCGTGGCCTGCGTTGCTGTGCCTGATGGTTGGTGGGCTGTTGACGCAGATGCCGCCGTTGTTTGATCTGCCGATCTTCGGTTACATCGCTGTGGCATTGTTGTTGATCGGCGGCATTGCGCTGACGCCGCGATTATCGGCGCTGGTGTTTCCTGTCGTCCAAAAAGTGAGTGGCCATAGTAGTGTCATCTGGACTTTAGCGGTGGCGCGTCTTGCCAATGTGCCGGGTCAGGCTTCGATCGCGTTGGGCGGTGTGCTCTCAAGCTTTAGTTTAATTGTAGCGATGGCGATCATGGTGTCGAGTTTTCGGGTGTCGGTTGACGACTGGCTGACAGGATTGCTGTCGGCCGATTTATACGTGCGCTCGGCAACTAATGGCGATACCGGATCAATGCGACGTGGTGAGCAGATTTTGCTGGCGGCCATTCCAGGTGTTGAGCGCGCCAGGTTTTCGCACACTTCCACCTTGACACTCGATTCGGCGCGTCCGCCTGTGACATTAGTCGCGCGTGAAATTGATGTATCAGATCCAGCGCAAAGTCTGCCATTAATCGGTAAAAATATTCTTCCATCAGCAATTTCATCTGATGCGTTACCGATCTGGGTATCTGAGGCGATGCGAGATAGTTATGGATACAAGTTGGGTCAGCGGGTTCAACTACCGATTGGCGCGCACGCACAACATTTTGTGGTTGCAGGTATTTTGCGCGACTATGCGCGGCAAACCGGGACTGTTGAGTTGCAACTGAACGATTATCGTCGACTGAGCGGGGATAATGATGCGACGGATTCAGCGATTACTCTGCAGCACGGCGCTCAACTCTCTACGGTGGTAGCGGCAATGCGCAAGTTGTCATTTGGCAAGTTGCTGGAGTTTTCTACGCCGGGTGACATTCGCGACATTAGTCTTAAAATTTTTGATCGCAGCTTTGCCGTGACGTATTTGTTGGAGATCGTTGCGATTGTAATTGGTCTGTTTGGCGTGGCAGCGACCTTCTCGGCGCAGACCTTGGCTCGCACGCAGGAATTTGGCATGTTGCGTCATGTCGGTGTGACGCGGCGGCAGATTTTGGGCGTCTTGGCGGTGGAAGGTGGTCTACTAACCGCTGCGGGGATTGCGGTCGGTTTCTTGCTGGGATGGACAATCAGTCTGATCCTTGTTTTTATCGTTAACCCGCAGTCGTTTCATTGGACCATGCAACTACATATGCCGTGGCTTAGTCTCGGTTCGGTCGCGCTGTTGCTACTGATTTCTGCCACGATCACGGCGGTCGTATCAGGACTGCGGGCGGTGGCTATTGATGCGGTACGCGCTGTAAAGGAAGATTGGTAATGCACACGGTCTGCAAACGTTGGTTAGCTGTTTTGTTCATGATGTTTTCCGTATCGGTAGCGACATCAATGCGTATGGCAGATGCCGCGCCGCCGCAGTTTTCTCAGGTAACACCAGATCATGCAGTCTCGCTGCCCCGCGATACTGGTGCGCATCCGGATTTTCGCACGGAATGGTGGTACGCCACTGGTTGGCTGACCAAACCGGACGGTAAGCCATTGGGATTTCAGATCACTTTTTTTCGGTCCGCCACGGATAACGATCATGCTAACCCCAGTGCTTTTGCGCCAACCCAATTAATCATCGCGCACGCCGCGTTATCCGATCCTAGTCTGGGTAAGTTGTTACATGATCAAAAGAGCGCCCGCGCCGGTTTTGGTCTTGCGTATGCAAAAGAAGGTAATACTGATGTGGCGCTGGATAATTGGCGGCTAGTGCGCGGCGTTGATGGTAGGTATCAAGTCACCGTTGAGGCGCGGGATTTCACCCTGAAGTTTGCTTTGACGCCAACACAAGCTCCTTTATTACAAGGAGAGAACGGTTATTCTCGCAAGGGGCCTTTGCCGGCACAGGCCAGTTATTACTATAGCGAACCACAATTACGTGTGAGTGGCACGATTGGACGCGCTGGTCGTGAGGAAGTGGTGACGGGAACGGCCTGGCTTGATCATGAGTGGTCGACCAGCGTGTTGGCGGCCGATGCCTCTGGCTGGGATTGGCTGGGTGCTAATCTGGACGATGGCGTGGCGTTGATGGCATTTCAAATTCGTAGTCGCAACGGTGCCAAAGTGTGGGCGCATGCGGTGTTGCGTGAGGCGAATGGAGAAACGACGCAGTTTAACCAGGATCAGGTGCAGTTTTTACCGCAGCGCAATTGGCGCTCGCCACGCACGGATGCCAGTTATCCGGTGCAATCCGTGTTGCGTACAGGAACGGTTGAATGGGCGCTGAATCCCTTGCAAGACGATCAGGAACTGGATTCACGACAGTCGACCGGATCGGTCTATTGGGAGGGCGCTGTGACGGTCAGCAGGGCAGGCAAGCCGGTTGGGCGCGGCTATTTTGAATTGACCGGTTATGTGAAACCGTTGAAATTTTGAGCGCGGTGCAGTGGCTTTGCGATGTTTGGCATGCTATCTGCGGCATAATATGAAAAAAAGTAACTTCGTATGCGTGTTAAACAATATCAATAGAATTCGCAATATTATTAAAGGTACGGTTTTATGAATGCTTCTCCCTCCCCGGAACTCACAATGATCGCTTCTCCTTCGCACGAACTCACGATGACCGTGTTGATGACGCCTGACATGGCAAATTTTTCGGGTAATGTGCACGGTGGCACTGTACTAAAGTATCTCGACAGCGTGGCTTACGCTTGCGCTAGCCGTTATTCTGCTACTTATGTGGTGACGCTATCGGTCGATCAGGTCGTTTTCCGCGAACCGATTCATGTGGGTGAATTGGTCACTTTTTTGGCGTCGGTCAACTACACGGGCACCACATCCATGGAAATCGGAATCAAAGTTGTCACCGAAAATATCCAGAAACGCTTGATTCGCCATGCAAATAGTTGCTATTTTACAATGGTTGCAGTCGATGAGCATCGTAAGCCTATCCCCGTAGCACCGCTGGTTCCTGTCACCGATGAGCAAATACAACGTTTTCAAAATGCAATAGTTCGCAGAGAATTCCGCAAAAAAATCGAAACCAAACGTTAAACCAGGATTGGCGTGATTCTTTACGCGTCATGGGTTAATCTGCCGCAGCGGCATGGCGCGTTGATGATTGCCTGTTGTTAACGATAGCGGCCGAGAGAGCGTTATTTTTGTCTGGCTGTGGTCCGCAACGGGTCAAGCAGATGCCTTAGTGCATTGTGATCAAGCTCATACATCAGCGCTAATAGCCCTCCCAGTTCCCCGGATGGAAAACCTTCCCGCGCAAACCAGCCCAAATAATGGCCTGGCAAATCGGCAATCAAGCGACCTTTATATTTGCCGAAGGGCATTTCGCGGCTCACTAAAAGGGGTAAATGGTCGGGGTTCATCTTAAATGTCGGGGCTTAGTGCGTGGTCAAACCGGCTAGGTATAACATAATGTGCAACTTATTTTGCGGTGAATATTAATGGTTATGTTGCTCCCGTCCTACCATTCTTGTTCATGAGTAAGAATTGTCATTCAGAAAATATCGGGTGTAAAAATTAATTTACTAGACAGGCACAACGTAAACAGTATCATGAGCGCCCAGTCGTTATAAAAACAAGTAAAAATGCGCGATCTTCCGCCTTTGCCCGGGCCATCGAATTCCGATCTAAAAAACAGTAATAGCCACGGCTTCCAAAGCGGCTTTATTGATTTCTTAAAGATCATCGCCGCACAGTTGATCGTGCTGCACCATTTGGCATTTTATGGCCCTATGTCGGACTACGTCAGACCTTTCGCGCCCACTTTTATCGGTTGGCTGGAATCTTACGCGCGGATCGCGGTACAGGTTTTTCTTGTGACCAGTGGGTTTTTAGCTGCGAAATCGCTCTCCCCAAAAGGTGCGCCGGGCTTCATCGACCCGTTACACACGGTATGGCGGCGTTATATTCGTTTAGTGCCGCCTTTTATGGTCGCGACAGGATTGGCAGTCGGCGCGTCGATTTTGGCTGGTGTGTGGATGACGCATTCCTCTATCTCTGCAATGCCCACGTTCGCGCAAATGGCTGCGCACGTTCTGTTACTCCATACCGTATTAGGGTATGAGTCGATATCGGCCGGTGCCTGGTATGTTGCGATTGACTTTCAGTTGTATGCTTTGTTAACGCTGATGCTGTGGTCGGCGGGCAAGCTGGCTGCGCGGCGCAGCGTGCCATGGCTTGTGCCCGCGATGATCATCGGCGGCGTTTGTTTATCACTTCTATACTTTAATCGGGATGCGCGATGGGATTCCTGGGCAGTATATTTTTTTGGAAGCTACGGTTTAGGCGTCATTGCCTGGTGGGCACGCGATCCGGCGCGTCGGCCACTGTCGGTTGCGCTTCTGCTTACGGCGATATTGTTGCCAGCAACCGGCGCGCTACTCATCGATTTTCGTAGCCGCATTGCGGTTGCTTTGGTCATTGCGTGTGCTTTAATTTGGATTAGTCGGCTTAGCAGTCAGTCCAATATTATTGTCGGAAAACAATGGTGGTCGCGTTTTCGCGGGTGTGGGAATATTTCCTATGGTATATTTTTGGTGCATTTTCCGGTTTGTTTGGTTGTGAACGCGATTTTTACCCGCTTTGTTGCGACAAGGCCGCTATTGCAAGCGATCGGTATGCTGGTGGCGTGGATGGCAAGTATTTTGGCTGGTGCTGCGTTTTATCGTTGGGTGCAGTGTCCGCTTGGCCGCCTTTCATGGGGCACACTGCGACGTCCGCTGGTTGATAGTAATGCACCGCAATTTTTGCAACCGACGCTTTCAACGTTAAAATAGGTTCATGGCGATTCCAAACACTGCATCTGAATATAAGCAATCTGTTAAAAACATCAAGACGCGCTTTGTCGCGATCTCGTGGCGCGATCTTGCGATCAGTTTCGGTCCGATTGTTTTGCTTGGGATCATCGGGATCTGGCTGGCGATCTGGTTGATCGATCCGGCACCGCCCAAAACACTCACTATTTCGACCGGACCGGAGCATAGTAATTTCTGGAACGATGCGGAAAAATATCGCAAGATATTAGCCCGAAACGGCGTCAAGCTCATCATCGTCACGTCTGAAGGATCACTGGATAATCTCCGAAAACTGAACGATCCAACCACTGGCGTCGACATCGGACTTGTGCAAGGCGGCGTGGCGGCAGATATGTCGACAGATCGTTTGATGTCGCTGGGAAGTATTGCGTACGTTCCGGTGTCGGTATTTTATCGAGGCAAAAAATCCATTGATCGGCTATCCGAATTAAAAGGCAAGCGCGTGGCAATCGGTCTGCAAGGAAGTGGATCGCGAGTGCTCGCTCTCACTCTTTTGAAGGCAAATGGTATTGTCCCGGGCGGCAACACTGCACTGTTGGATATGGGCGGGGATGAAGCGGCCAAGGCACTGACGGATGATACGATCGATGCAGCATTCTTGATGGGTGACTCCGCTGCGCCGCCAACTATGGGTAGGTTACTGCGAGCGCCCGGTATTCGCCTGCTGGATTTTGCCCAGGCGAGTGCTTATGCGCGGCGCTTTGCTTATCTGAATGAGTTGAAAATTCCTAAGGGGGTATTCGATTTTGGAAAAAATATTCCTAACCGCGATATTCAACTCATAGCACCGACTGCTGAGTTGATTGCACGGGATGATTTGCATCCGGCCTTATCTGACTTGCTCATTGACGCCCTCAAGGAAGTGCATAGCGGTGCGAACATATTGCAACGCGCTAATGAGTTTCCCGCTCCGCTGGCGCACGAATTTCGGATCAGCGACGATGCAACGCGGTATTACAAGTCAGGTAAAGGATTTTTTTATCGTACATTGCCATACTGGCTGGCTAGCCTTGTTGATCGCACTGTGGTGATATTGCTGCCGTTGATATTGCTTCTGATCCCCGCATTTCGTCTGGTTCCTTTGCTCTATGGCTGGCGCATAAAATCACGGATTTATCGCTGGTACGGTTCGTTGATAGCGCTCGAGCGTGGGGCAACCGCGCAGACTCCGGAAGAGCGTGCCGATATGCTGCAACGGCTCGATCATATTGAAGAATCTGTTAATCGGATGAAAATGCCACTAGCTTTTGCCGATCAATTTTATGTGCTCCGGGAACATATAGGCTTCGTCCGGTCCAGACTGGCCAATAATCATTAAAGTCCAACTGCGCCTTTCCAATCATCCCTGACGCGGCAATAAAATGTCATCAATATGATTCGCCGGTTCATGAATGGCTTGGTCAATAATCCGGTTATGCGCGGATTTCATTACTGACTAGATTGATCTGAACTTCATCCATGCTAGCGAGTTGAGCAAGTTGAGCAAGCGAGGATATTGCCGATTTGCTGTGCAAAGTGGTGAATTTCCGATCTTGATAAAGGATCACTTTTGCGTCAGAGTTATGTCAGCGAGACGTTTTTAATAAATCTTTTTATTTGAAATTGAAGGGTGTTTAACCTATGCGTGGAAGTGCAATAAGCAGGATAAAAATTTTATATTTTCTATCATTTTTTTTGGCAAACAGCAGTTTTGCTGCAGGTAATGCCGAACAAGCCACCATAAAAGATGTCGTGGACAATGCTGTCGCGCCGCTCATCCAAAAATATAGTATCCCGGGCATGGCGATTGCCGTCACGATTAATGGAGAGAGTTATTTCTATAACTATGGCTTGGCTTCAAAGGAGACGCAGCAACGCATTACCAACAAAACTCTTTTTGAAATCGGGTCGCTTAGCAAAACCTTTACGGCAACACTGGCTTCTTATGCGCAAATTAATGGCAGTCTTTTGCTAACGGATAGTGCAAGCAAGTATTTGCCTTCATTGCGAGGCAGCAGTTTCGATAACGTCAGTCTTCTTAATCTCGGCACACATACTGGCGGTGGCCTTCCGCTGCAAGTGCCGGACAGTATTAATAATACCGACCAGTTGATGGATTATTTGAAGCTCTGGAAGCCGACGCACGCCGCGGGCACTTACAGAAAATACTCGAATGTCAGTATTGGCATGCTCGGCGTAATTGCCGCCAAGAGTATGAACGTGTCTTTTGAAGATGCGCTTGAAAAGAATTTATTTCCTGCGTTGGGGATGACGCACAGTTATATCAATGTGCCAGCAGATCAGCAAAAGGATTATGCGCAAGGCTACACAACAAAGGATGTGCCGGTCAGAGTGAATCCCGGCGTTCTGGCGTCAGAAGCTTATGGAGTGAAAACTGATTCTGCCGACTTGATTCGATTTATTGAAGCCAATATGGCGGTGATCCACCTTGATGCCACATTGCAGCGAGCAGTGACCGCTACGCATACAGGATATTTCACGACGGGCGAGTTTACGCAGGATTTGATCTGGGAACAGTATGCTTATCCGGTGGAACTGAAAAAATTACTAGCTGGAAACGCCGCGTCCTTCGTCTATGATGGATCTATAGCAACGGCCTTGCATCCGCCGTTGCAGCCAAAAAAAGATGTGCTGATTAACAAAACGGGTTCTACTAATGGTTTTTCATCTTATGCTGCTTTTATTCCGACAAAGAAAATAGGGATTGTGATCCTGGCAAACAAGTCCTATCCGGTGGATCAAAGAGTGACCGCTGCTTATCAAATATTAGATCAATTGAATCGTCAGAGCGGATCAAAAAAATAGTCGCTAATCCCTCTCTAGTACCGGCTAAGTTAGCGAAACATCACGTCTCCACTGAAAAGCACGCAAGGAGTTGCTGACGTTCCATTGCGTGTTTTTTTAGTAATAAGTTTTTTTGCAAGGTCAGGCTAAAACAATCTCATTAAAGACTTTTGCACCGGCTGGGATTACCCGCTGCCAATGTGCCCACGTCTACCGCGATAGCCTCCACGGTTTCCGCTATCGCACGCTGGACACCCGCAACCAACCCGTCGATTCCGCCATTCACTGGTTCCGCAACCGCTAACTGACACGAAGTGCTGCGGCCATCGTCAGAGCGTGTGATGGTCCAACCGAATAACGCGTGAACCTTATCCCCCGGTGCTGCATCGAATTCACGCAAGTCAATCGCAATCCGATAGCCAGGTGCGCCAGATGGACGACCGCCACGGGTGACGTCGACCGCACTCAGTCGGTCTGCCAGTCCGCTTGCCAGCGCATCCCTGAGTTCGTAATTGAATGGCGATGACCAGCGATCCTGCTCCAGAATATCGACCCGGGTATTTTGCGCACGCACCACGAGTTGCGGTCGCGCCAGACGTTCTGGCACGCCAACCGCAGGCACTTCAATGTAGATGCTTTGTTGTGCCACAACGGGCTTGGATGCACGAACCGCGGATGGCGTTGCGAGCGTGTAGAACCGTGTTGGCGTCACCGAGCATCCGGCTAATATCGTGACTGCGGCGATGGCAGCGAGGCCATAAAACGCAGATTTATGGGCGTGCTTAAGACCAAGGCGATGCGCGGGTTGATACGCACGAAATAGGGGGAATGTCATTTTTTGTCCTCTTGCTTGCCGCGGATCAAAGATTCGGGATGGCGTTCCAGATAGTCGGTTAACACCCGCAATGAAGCCGCCGAGCGCGATAGTTCTTGCAAGGTTTGACGAATATCTTGCTGTAGAGGTGCGTCCGACGATAACGTTTGCTGTGCAGCGGACAAAGTTTTGCGCAGATCTTTCATTGCTGCGGAAACGTCTGGTGCAATATCGGTGTTCAATGTGTTGGTTAATTTCTCCGTATTGGTCAGAGTGCGATTGAGTGTTCCCAACGTTTTCTGGAGATCGGTGCCAATTTGGTCGAATGGTACTTTGCTCAATTTGCGCGCGATATCAGCGATTTGAGATTGGATTTCGTCCAGGCTGTTTGGAATGGTTGGCAATTCTAATGGTGCTTTTGTGACATCAAATTTTACCGCCGGTGCTTTGGGGAAAAAGTCGAGTGCGACGTAAATCTGACCGGTAAGCAAATTGCCAGTCCGCAGTTGCGCCCGCAGTCCGCGACTGATCATATATTGCAACCGTTGCTGCTGGGTATAAGGGGATTCCCGTTCGTCTTCTATCATCCGGCGTCCTAATCGTTCAGGATAGATCTGGATGAGTACCGGCATCAGAAACTCACGTTTTTTGGTGTCATATTCGACTCCGATCGATTTGACTTCACCTAGTTCGACGCCTCGGAAGTCAACCGTGGCACCTGGCGATAGTCCTCGTAGCGACTGGTTAAAGTAAAGTAAGACTGTCTGAGGCGGGCCGTCGGCTGGTTTCATTGCGGCGCTTTGATCTTCTGCCAATCCAAATGCGGTATTTTCTTTCGCCAGCGTTCCAATATTATCGTCGGGCGATTGCATGGCGATCCCGCCCAAAACAACCGTTGCCAACGATTCGGTGCGAAGTTTAAACCCACTGGAACTAATTTGCATATCGAATCCGCTGGCATGCCAAAACCGCGTATTTGCGCCAACAAACTTCTGGTAAGGAGCGTTGATGAAAATACGTAAAGTGACACCTTTGCCATCGTTGTCCAGATCGTAAGCGGCGACCTGGCCGACTTTAATGCGGCGATAATAAATTGGCGAGCCAATATCCAGCGATCCAATATCGCTGGCATGTAACAGATAGCGTAAGCCGGTAGAGTCACGGGTAACGATGGGTTGGACTTCAAGTCCGGTAAATTCGTCTTTGGTCTCTGTGGAGTTACCCGCATCGGCACCGATATAGGCACCAGAGAGTAGGGTGCCAAGGCCGGATATGCCGGATGCGGCAACGCGCGGGCGTACCACCCAAAAGCGGGCATCCATCGCAGTAAAGCTTTTGGCCTCTTTAAGTAATTGTATTGTCGCGATAATATGAGAGTGGTCTTTACTAAGCGTAATTTTTTCAACCGTCCCAATATCCACATCTTTGTATTTCACTTTGGTTTTACCCGCCTCCAGACCTTCTGCGGTAATAAACGTGACGGTAATAACCGGACCTCGTTCGACGATTATTTTTGCCACCAGCGTCAGACCGACTAAGGCGGCAACAATCGGAATCAACCATACAAGAGACGGCAACCAGTTACGCTGGCGTTTCATCCGCGGCGTCGGCAGGTCGGGTAGCGAAGGATTTTCTTTTTCTTCAGTCATTGCGTTCTTTCCGTTTATTCTCTTGTCTGTCTGTGGCGTCTGCCATGTCAGTGACTTCCGAAGCTTGGTCTTGCGTCCGATCCTGATGCGGTTCTTCGGGATTTTGGTCCCCTTGGTCCCCTTGGTCCCATATAAGTCGTGGGTCAAAGGTCAGTGAGGCGAGCATGGTCAAGATCACTACCGAGCCAAATGCCGCTACGCCAACGCCGGCGGTAATTCTGGCGAAGCCACTAATCTGCACCAGTCCCGCGAGTAGCGATACGACAAAAACGTCCAGCATTGACCAGCGCCCAATCAGTTCCACAATACGATATAGCTTTGCGCGCTGGAAACGACGCCATCTGCTTTGTCGTTGCGCCGTGATGGTCAGCAATATCATGGCACTTAGTTTAAATAACGGCACTAAAAAACTAGCGATAAAAATAATGCCGGCAAGTTCCCAATCTCCTGATATCCAAAAATAAATGACACCGCTCAAGATCGTGTCATGCTGAACGCTGAGAAGCGTTCGGGTGATCATGACCGGCATCAGATTGGCTGGAATATACATGATGCAAGCGGCGATAAGCAGCGCCCAGGTGCAGTTGATGCTATCTGACTTACGCGTATGCAGCGTGGCTTTACAGCGGCCACAGCGTTCGTGTTCTTTTACTTCTTTCCATACTGTGCCGCAATGATGGCAGGAAATCAAACCAAGGCTGACCGCAGTTGGAAGTGCGATTTTGCTAACTTCTTCCTCATCCTGGAAGTCTATAACGCCGCCATTAATCTCGGCTCTGGCATCAGACGCAGCTGGGTATGACATTGGCGTACTCACGGCGTTTCTCCGTCTTCATATTGCGACGTTGTTTGCCATAGGTAGCGCGGATCAAATGAAATAATTGCTGCCAGTAATATTGTCAATACGGCGAAAGCCCATAACGCGATGCCCGGTAGGACGGTGGCCATATTTGACAGCTTAACAATAGCTACCAGCACGCCAAGTAAAAATACTTCGATCATGCCCCAAGGGCGCAGCGTTTGCATCGTGTGCAGCAACCAGCGAAATACGGGAGGTTGTAGCGCCTCTGAACGTGGAACTAGCAAATAGATGAGTATGACCAACTGTAGAAGAGGCGAGAGGATAGTGGTTGCCAATACTAAAAAAGCGACCAGCGACATGCCTTCCGCGCTTAAGGCCAGCACGGCACCAAACAATGTCGTTTGATTGGTCAGTCCCTGTAGTTCAATTTCAACAATCGGAAAGGCATTTGCAATGATGAACACGATCAGGCCAGCGACAGCCAGCGGCAATATACGTGCTCGCGTGTGCGATGAATCGCGCGCCAGTTCTGTACCACAGCGCAAGCAAACCGCGATCTCACGGTTGTGCAGAGTCCGCTTATGATAAACAGCATCACATCCTTCGCAAGCGATCAGGTCTGGGAGTTCGCGCATGTTGGGTCTGGCATATTGATCGATAAAAACAGGGTGGAAAAATATTGCTCGATTGTTAAACTCTTGGGTAAAGGCGCGAATGTTTGCGCCGGGTGGAATGAATTAATGGGGATTCATGGTGAAGGAGACATATGGGTTCTTTATATGGCTCGCGTTTTGACTCTCATCATAGTTTCCATTATTTCTCTCGCGGCAATGTGCCCCTAAGAAATAACTGTACCGCGCTTTTAATATGTTGGTCTAGTTCAGTTTGGCCTATTCGTTGCGTTAAACCAAATAACGCAATTTGAAGCGGGGCTGCGGTGACCATGCCGATGAATAATCTGGCCGCTTTCACTGGGTCATCTATTTCCAACGTTCCGCGGCAGACTTGTGCCTTAAGGTAACCAGCAACCAGTGATTCAGTATGCATCGGCCCAGCCTGATAAACAGTTTCTGCCAGATCTGGATTTCGTGCAACTTCCGCCAAACCCAGGCGGTACAGCCTAATGGCATCCGGAGAAGTGACCCGCGTCAGAATGACGGTGCCGAGTCTGGTGAGCGCCGCGTCTGGTGTGCAGGTCTCGAGTACGCCGTCTTCAATGACTTTGGTCAGCTCATTGACGACTAATCGTTTAACCGTTGCGATCAGAAGTGCAGACTTATTGGAAAAATTCTCGTAAATGGTACGCGTGGACACACCGGCAGCGCGAGCAATCTGGGCAATGCTTGCTAGCCCGTAGCCCTCTTCCAAAAAGACCGTCGTCGCGGCATCGAGCAGAAGATCGAGGCGTTCTGCCTCCGTGCCTAAACGTGGTCGGCCAACACGGTTTTTTTTGATAATAGTAGCTGGAGCAGTAAGGGCCAGGTCCTGGACCGATTCCTGCGCCACTTTTTGTCTGTCTTTTGGAGCTGTTATTTTCATGGGTAAATAAAACGTTTGGTTTTTTTAATTCATGCTACATTAACATACTTCGTTTTTAGTATCTTGCTCAGGTCGTCAGTGAGATCAACCTTTAACCAATTTTCCCCAAGGTTAAAGAAACAACAAACGTAGTTAAAAGCCTCACAATATTACCAGTGCTTAACTTGTTTTAACAGCGAGCACAGGCCAGAGAAGCGGTTATTCTCTGTCAGAAAAGATTAGAAAAATTAGGTAAAATCTGCGATAAGTTGCTGTTATTTGAATTAACTCTTTCAAGCTATGGTGTCGGTATATCACACAGTCGGATAAGAACCATGATCCCTACAAATCGACCACGTAATAAGCTAAGAAACCGAGCGCATAAGGCTGGATTGCAGGCCATGCGCCAGCACATAAGCGGAGGTTCTTATCTGACTGCGCGTGCACGGTTGAGTGTGGCTATGTTGCTGCTGCTCGCCGGATGTGCCGTGGGTCCTGATTTCAAGGCCCCCGATGTACCTGACGTTGGTGATCATTACACCCCGACGTCGCTTCCGCAACAAACTGACGCTGCGCCCGGTCCTGCAGGGATTGCACAGAGTTTTTCCATTGGGCAAGATATTCCGGCACAATGGTGGTCACTCTTTCAATCTGCTGCGCTTGATCAAATGATTCGTGACGCGCTTAAACGTAGTCCAAGCATGGCTTCTGCCCAAGCTTCGTTGCGTGAAGCACAGGAAAATTTGCGCGCCCAAACTGGCAGTCTGCTTTTTCCTAGTGTCTCCGGCCAACTTGGCGCTACGCGTGAGAAGGCTAGTCCACTAAACAGCCAAGGTTCAGGAATTTTTAATTTGTATAACGCTTCAGTCAACGTGTCATACACGTTGGATGTATTCGGCGCTAACCGTCGTCAGCTGGAAGGGCTGCAGGCTAGTCTTGACTATCAACAGTTTCAGGTAGAAGCGACCTATTTGACCCTGACATCAAATTTGGTGACAACCGCGATTCAGGAGTCCTCATTGCGGGCTCAACTTCAGGCTACGCGCGAGATACTCAAGGCACAAGAGCAGCAGTTAGACGTGATTGAGAAACAGTTCAGCCTTGGTGCTATCGCGCGTTCGACCATTCTGCTTCAGCGCAATACGGTCGCGCAGACGCGCGCGACGATACCGCCGCTTGAAAAAAAATTAGCTTTAACGCGTAACCAATTATCCGTCTACGCGGGCAAGCTTCCAAGCGAAGCGGGTTTGTCTGAATTCGATCTGGGATCGTTGCAACTGCCACAAGAAATGCCGGTATCGTTACCATCGGCGCTGGTTCGACAAAGACCGGATATTCGCGCCAGCGAAGCCTTGCTGCACCAGGCCAGTGCGCAAATTGGTGTCGCCACCGCCAATCTCTATCCACAAATCAATTTGACCGGAAGTTATGGTCCGGTTGCCACTGAGTTTCCTAAGCTATTTACTGGCGGTGCGGCGATTTGGAGTTTGGCCGCAGGACTGACTCAACCGATTTTTAATGGTGGCGCACTGACCGCCAAACGGCGGGCGGCGATTGCTGCGTACGATGTGGCTGCGGCGAATTATCGCGGAACCGTGCTGACTGCATTTCAAAATGTGGCGGATTCACTGCGAGCGTTAGATTTAGACGCATCGACGCTGAAGCAACAGGCCGAAGTCGAATCCCTGTCGCGGGAATCTTTGAACCTGAGCACGCAACAATTTAAGCTTGGTGCAATTAGTTATCTCACGCTACTCGACGCACAGCGCACTTATCAACAGGCGAGAGTCGGGTTGGTTCAGGCGCAAGCGGCACGTTATGCCGACAGCGCCGCGTTGTTTCAGGCGCTTGGCGGCGGCTGGTGGAATCGCGCCACGTTGGCAGCGGCGTCCACAGGGGTGACCTTGCCTGTTCCTATTAAAGAAGATTGATCGATCTGCACGTTGGACAATGTGGCTGTGACAGCTACTTTAGTGGTGACCCTAGTACTCAGTACTTAGTACCCGGAGCCGAAAGCGGCAATAATGTAGACGTTATGCCTGTTTTACCCTGCACGCAATAGACCTAACAAAAATCAACAAATAACATCTGAATTCAGAATGCTAAAGGGAAGTATCCATGACTAAACGCATGCTCATTATGCTTGGAGCGGTGATCTTTTTGATTGCTTTATTGGCTCTTGGATTTTTTCTTCATATCAGAAAATTGATCGCTAGTGCGCCCAAACAAGGCGCTCAAACGATTTCGGCTACGACGATTAAAAACGTTGAATGGCAGCCGCATTTATCGTCGGTCGGCACGATGGTGGCGGTGCGAGGCGTTGATGTGACGAGCGAAATTGCGGGGTTGGTACGCACAGTCAATTTCAAGTCAGGTGAGGATGTTAAAGCCGGACAGTTGCTGGTTCAACTGAACGCTGATTCCGACATTGCCCAATTGCACTCTCTACAAGCCAATGCTGAACTTGCGGCCTCGGTATTAGCGCGTGACAAACAACAGCTTGCAGTGCAGGCGATTAGTCAGGCGCAGATCGATAGCGATATGGCCGATTTAAAGAGCAAGCGCGCATTAGCCGACCAACAATCTGCCACGGTTGATAAGAAGACCATTCGCGCTCCATTTGCGGGTAAGTTAGGAATAACGACAGTTAATCCGGGGCAATATCTCAATCCTGGCGATAAGATTGTGACGCTGCAAACGATTGATCCAATCTATGTTGACTTTTATATCCCGCAAAAACAACTCGGTGGATTATTGGTTGGACAGGTATTAAATCTGACGAACGACGCTTACGCCAATACCGCCTTCAGTGGTAAGGTCACCGCCATCAGTTCCAAGGTGGATCCGGCTACGCGAAATGTGCAGGTTGAGGCTACGGTGTCTAACGCCAAGCGCCAGCTATTGCCAGGTATGTTTGCAAATGTGAACGTTGAAATAGGTGGCAAGAAGATGTATTTGACGCTGCCGCAAACCGCGATTACATACAACCCGTACGGGTCCACTGTGTTCGTTATCGCGCCGGCCGAGAAGAAACCGCCACAAAAAGATGGCTCTAAAGATGCACCTAAGGATGCACCTAAAGATGCGGCCAACGCGCCTAAAGAAGGCGATCTTGTAGTCCAGCAGGTTTTTGTGACAACCGGCGAAACGCGAGGTGATCAGGTCGCGATATTGACCGGTCTGAAGGAAGGCCAACGTGTGGTTACCAGTGGACAATTGAAGTTGAAAAACGGTACTGCTGTAGTCATTAACAATACGGTCGAGCCACTCGATAATCCAAACCCGACTCCGCAGGAACACTGAGGCCACCAAGGCGATCCTTTATGAATTTCACCGATATTTTTATCCGCCGACCTGTTTTGGCCATGGTGGTGAGCTTGCTCCTGGTGGTGCTGGGATTGCGCTCACTGTTTAGCTTGCCGATCAATCAGTATCCAAAAACGCAGAACGCCGTTGTTACCGTGTCGACTACCTATTACGGCGCTGATGCGCAGACGATAGCGGGTTTTATTACGCAACCGCTCGAGTCGGCGATTGCGCAGGCGCAGGGGATCGATTATTTGTCGTCCTCCAGCAGTAGTGGCGTCTCAACCATCACGGCAACTTTGCGGCTGAACTACGATGCCAATCGGGCTTTGACCGAAATTAATACCCAAGTCAGCTCGGTTAAAAATCAGTTACCAGCGCAGGCGCAGCAACCAGTACTGACCGTTCAGACAGGTCAGACCACGGATGCCATGTATCTGGGTTTTTACAGCAACACGTTGCCGACCAATAACGTGACCGATTTTCTAAGCAGGGTGGTCAAGCCTAAGCTGGATTCGGTAAATGGCGTGCAGACAGCCGAGTTGCTGGGTGCGCGTTTGTTTGCGCTGCGAGCGTGGCTTGACGCTACAAAAATGGCTGCTTATGGCGTGACAGCTGCGGATGTCAGTCAGGCCCTGGCGAATAATAATTATTTGGCGGCGCTGGGATCAACCAAAGGTCAAATGGTCACGATACCGTTGACCGCTGGTACCGATCTCCATTCGGTAGATGAGTTTAAGAAACTGGTCATCAAGAACAGTGGTGATTCCGTGGTTCGACTGGAGGATCTGGCGACAGTCTCGCTTGGATCTGAAAACTATGATTTCAACGTAGCCTTTAGCGGCGTACGTTCAGTGTTCATTGGTATCAAAGTTGCGCCAGATGCCAATATTCTGGACGTTGCTAAACGTGTTCGCGCCGTTTTTCCGAGTATTCAGTCACAGTTGCCAGCGGGCTTGACGGGCGAAATTGTGTACGACTCAACTGCGTTCATCAATACCTCGATTAAAGAGGTTATTAAAACCTTGGTTGAGGCGCTGTTGATTGTAACGATTGTGATCTTCCTTTTCCTCGGCAGTGTCCGCGCTGTGTTGGTGCCGGTGATTGCGATGCCGTTGTCGTTGATCGGTACCTTCTTTGTGATGTTGGCATTGGGTTACTCCATCAATTTGCTGACCCTGCTGGCCATCGTCCTAGCGATCGGTCTGGTCGTGGATGATGCGATTATCGTGGTGGAAAACGTTGACAGGCATATGAAGGAAGGCAAGTCGCCGATGGATGCCGCGTTGCTGGGCGCGCGTGAACTTGGTAGTCCGATTCTGGCCATGACCGTGGTGCTGATTGCGGTGTACGTACCGATTGGTTTTCAGGGTGGTCTGACCGGTGCGTTATTCACGGAGTTTGCGTTCACGCTGGCGGGTGCGGTGGCTGTATCGGGCGTGGTCGCCTTGACCTTGTCACCAATGATGTGTTCGCGCTTCTTCCGTCCGGAGCAGGACACGGGGCGCTTTGTACAAAAAATCGATCGGGTATTTGAAAAGGTCCATCACACTTATCAGCGCACCTTGCATTCATTGTTGAATACCTGGCCGGTGTTAATTGTGATGGCGGTGATATTGATGGTGGTGCTTGGCCTGATGTTCAAGATGTCGCAATCGGAACTTGCGCCGGAAGAAGATCAGGGCATCGTCTTGTCTCAGGTCGTCGGTGCACCAACGGCTACCTCGGATCAAATGCAAAGGTATGCGGACCAGGTTTTCAAGGTCGGCAAGGGCATGTCTGAGTATAGCCAAATGTTCCAGATAACCGGTGTGCCTACCGTGAATGCCGGTATTGGCGGCATGCTATTGAAATCGTGGGAAGATCGAACCCGCAGCGCCAAGGAAATTCAACAAGATTTGCAGGCGCAGTGGAATAAGATTGCCGGTGCAAAAATTGCAGCGTTTCAGTTTCCCGCTTTGCCGGGCTCGTCTGGATTGCCGGTGCAGTTTGTTATCACCACTACCGAGCCTTTCGAAAATCTCAATACCATCGCACAACTCGTATTGGACAAGGCGCGGACTTCCGGCAAATTTTACTTTATCGATACTGACCTGAAGATCGATAAACCGCAGGCGACAGTGGTGGTGGATCGGGATAAGATTGCCGCGCTTGGTATGACGCAGCAAGATGTGGGCGCTGCGTTAGGTGCTGCGCTGGGCGGTGGTTACGTCAATTATTTTTCGATCGCGGGGCGCTCGTATAAGGTGATTCCACAGGTCTTGCAAGTCAACCGTTTAAATCCGTCCGAGGTGTTGAATTTTTACATCAAGACGCCAACCGGTACGATGATTCCAGCGAGCACTGTTGCCCATATTAAATACGACGTAGTGCCGGAAGCGATCAGTCGTTTTCAGCAGCTCAATTCGGTCACGCTTTCAGGCGTTTCTGGTTCCTCACAAGGGGATGTGTTGGCTTTCATGCGCAGCGCAGTCGCCGAGGTCGCGCCGAGCGGTTATACGGTTGATTATTCGGGACAGTCGCGGCAGTTCATGCAGGAGTCGGGCGGGTTCCTCGTGACTATGCTATTTGCGGTGATTATTGTGTTTCTGGCGTTGGCTGCATTGTTTGAAAGTTTCCGCGATCCAAT
This sequence comes from Glaciimonas sp. Gout2, assembly GCF_035018905.1. Classification (NCBI taxonomy): domain Bacteria; kingdom Pseudomonadati; phylum Pseudomonadota; class Betaproteobacteria; order Burkholderiales; family Oxalobacteraceae; genus Glaciimonas; species Glaciimonas sp. Gout2. The sequence goes on from NZ_JASJXA010000013.1 coordinate 108,818, forward strand.
TGTGATTCTGGTGTCCGTGCCGCTGGCATTGTTCGGGGCCACGATGTTTATCTTTTTGGGATTTGCTTCGATCAATATTTATACCGAAGTCGGTTTGGTGACCCTGATGGGGCTTATCAGCAAACACGGTATTTTGATTGTTGAGGTGGCGAATCAACTACAAAAAACCGGCGTAGGTAAACGGCAGGCGATTGAAGAGGCTGCCGCTGTGCGGTTGCGGCCTATTTTGATGACGACTGCGGCCATGGTCTTTGGTGTATTACCGCTGGTGATCGCATCTGGCGCGGGCGCGGCGGGGCGGCATGCGATGGGGCTGGTGATTTTTACCGGCCTGTCAATCGGCACATTATTCACGCTGTTTGTTGTTCCTGCCATGTATTTGTTCCTGGCTGAAGATCATCAGGCGGTTGCTGCAAAAAAAGCCGCTCCGGGAAAATTATTGCAGGCAGATTAAGAATCGATTGAACATCACAGAAATTTAATGGTCACAAGGCTAAGCTCAGCTTCAATGGGCTTCAATCATCGGGAGCGGTGGTTGAAGTTTGGTTTGGTGGGATGCAATAGTACGTATCCCACCAATACGAGGTATATGTCACACAAACGTTTTAGTGCTCCTCTGTTTCTGGCTTTAATTGGTTTGAGACAATTTATTACATCTTAAGAAGTCCAACACTGGCATCATCGATATTCGCAACATAATTCGTCTTCAGCAGCCAGATATCTATTGGCCGCTATTAAAAGGAGGTTTTTATGCTTTCCCCTCGATACCTGATCCAGACATCAAATACATCATCACAAAGCAAGTTCAAACATTTTCGTGCCTCATTTTTGGCCCTTGCTGCATTACTGGCGATGCTTTTTGGTACTTCCGTACAAGCCGCAGATAGCAATCAATCGAATGCGAATGCCGCTTATCAAAGGCAACGCACCGCCTGTATGAACGGTACATCCAATGAAGACCGGCCTACTTGCCTGCGTGAAGCTGGCGCGGCACTTCAGGCAGCAAAAAAAGGTCAGTTGACCGATCCGCAAGCGCAACTCGAGAAAAATAGATTGAGCCGTTGCGATGCATTGCCTGAAAAAGATCGTTCGGATTGTGTTCAGCGTATGCAGCCGGGTGGCGTAGTCGGAGGAAGTTCTCAGTCTGGTGGGATTTTAAGAGAGAGTGTGACCACCGAGGTAGGCCCCCCTGTGATAATCATTCCACCCTCTGGTGCGATGCCGAGCGGCAGTCAGTAATGATCTTGCATGATGGAGTTGATAGTTATCTGAGTTGACTTGAGGAGATGGGCGGTTTAAAAGGCTGCCGTCAAGCGCACCAGCATTGCTGAGCGTGCGCTTGGTTCTTCTCGAATTAAAACTGCTCTCGTCACTAAAGGCTAGCCGAGATGTGGTCGCAGAAACACCGAGACGCCATAAATACGAGATGAATACCAGACAAATACGAACAACGCGCTAGTTTTTTAGTGCGTACTCGCGTTTGCGTTTTATCGGCCTATGTAGCCTTCTTTTCAGCTTCGGCTTCCCCTTCTACATAAGCCTCAACGTCTATAGCTTGTCCGTAAACATCAAATTTCATCGCAATCGACAACGATCTGACGCCGATTGTCGTCAGTGCATCGTAGGTATCTTCGATTTCAATACCTAGTTCACGGGTAACCGCGGAAGGTTTTTCTGACGATGCGATCAACGCCCCATCGGATTCGTTATATAAATTCACGCGCAAAACCACGTCGCCGCGAACTTCCGCCGGTCCGATAATGGCGGTAGTATTTTCTGCACTGACACCTTGCTGTTCCAGACCGTGATTTAATTCCGACATCATTTGCAGCATAAAGTATTCGGCGATACCGCGTTCTTTGCCGCCATGAAATAGATCCTGATAGAGAAAATTAACATCGACTTCGCGGTCATCGGTGATAAGGCATTGCTTGACGAGCGGTGCGGCTTGCTCTGTCCAACTTTGGAAACGCTTCTCACGCGCTTCAAAATAAGCGTCAACGGCAGCGTCCTCATCCGGGACGTGATAAAACGCGTCATCAGCAGTCTTTAACGTAAAGCCAAGCAAAAAGCGCAGTTCGACCGCGATATCATCCGGCCCGAAATCGCTGTCAGGCCAACCGCCAAAGCTACTCTCAATAGCGGGTGTCGCAGCCGCTTTTTTGTCGGTCATCGATGCCAGCGCTTCGCGCACCATGGCGTTGATGTGGCTAAAAGTGATGCTGTCGATTTCATCCAAATGATAGGCGTAGCTAACCAGAACGACCGTGGCGTCCTGACTTTCCAATTGCGCCTTTTGCAAACTTTTGGTCAGCAAATCGAAGGCATCCTGATTTTGAAATGACTGCGCGCACTCTAGGCCACCGATCGTGCGTACGAACATAGGGATTAAAAATGCATTGATTTCAACTGTAATACCTTCATCACGACGCGTTAAGACTACTTCTGCAGCCTCTTCAATGCGCTCTTTTAGCAATTGGTAGACGGCCGTGTCTGCGTGTTTTAAGCGGTCTAGCGATTCGTATAAGACGTCGTCTTTCTTTTGATGCAGACTTTTTTTAATGATCTTGTATACTTCGCGCTCTTGTTCTTTTAAGGTATCGTTTGATGGTCCATTTGAACCATCCGATTCGTTATTTTCGTTGCTTGCGCCGATTTCCTGCTCGGCCAGACCGATAGACAGATCGCACAGTTGCTGAACTAAAGCATCCTGAATTTCTTCGTCGGAAGGGGCGGATTTTCGGGGTATTGGGCGCTTGTTTTTTGGCATGATTGTTTGATTAAGTGAATACAAGAATCTGTTGGCGTAACAATAAAGAGGTCGTTGCGCATGCAGGAATGTAGACGTAATTATCCCCTAACACGGCAATTTCAGGAGAGGAACAGGCGTTGAGGGTGTGCATTTATGTTAAATAGGGTGTATTTTCATCTATTTTGCCCTGATAACCGACGTTTCATTTTCTTTTAGGCAATGCAGTGCTAGAATTTTCTTTCTATCAACCTATAGAGTGAGTCACCAAATGAATAAAAATGAATTGATTGAAGGTATTGCTGCAGATTGTGAACTATCAAAAGCAGCCGCTAAACGTGCTGTCGATTCTTTGATTGCTAACGTCATTAAAGCGGTAAAAAAGGGCGACTCCGTACAATTAATTGGATTCGGTACATTCGGCAGTGGTAAGCGTGCTGCTCGCACCGGACGCAATCCACGTACAGGCGAAGCGATCAAAATTAAAGCAGCAACGACGGTCAAATTCACCGCAGGTAAAGCATTTAAAGACGCTGTTAACGGTGCAAAAAAGAAAAAATAAATTTTTCTGTTGGGCTGATTTAAAAAAATGGCGAACCAACGTTCGCCATTTTTTTTCTTCTGAGCTTGTTAACGTTCCATGTTGCATCGATCAGTTGGGCTACGATCAAGACTGTTTACTCTTTGGTTCGAATAGCTGGTCGACTGGTGAGTTAACGGCAAATCAAGGATACTATCTTCCCTATTTCTTAAATGCATCAAAGTGATCTAAGCGGATGCCGGTTATTATTTACTTGGTATTTACTGGTTATGTGCTGGTTATTTCTTTTGTAGTGACTCAAAAAAGACTATTCATGCAGCATTCTTCTGAAGCACCCGCAGTCCAGTCGGTGGCGAAGGGCCAAGGCAAAGCGCTTTCGATAGTCTGCTTGCTAGTCGCGATGTCATCGCTGCAAGGCGGCGCTGCGCTGGCTAAAAGCTTATTCGCTGGTATTGGGGCCGAAGGTGTGACGGCTTTACGCATCGGATTCTCAGCCATTTTTTTATGTGCCATTTTTCGCCCTTGGCGAACCCCGTTAACGCAGATCGCCTGGCGTCCTATCATTATGTATGGCACCGCGTTAGGTTGTATGAATCTCGCGTTTTACATGGCGTTGAAAACAATACCGTTGGGGCCAGCAGTCGCCATCGAATTCACTGGGCCTTTAGCCGTTGCCATATTTTATTCGCGCCGTCCTGCTGATCTGATCTGGCTAGGATTGGCCGTCTTTGGGTTGTATCTGTTATTGCCGATCGGACAATTGTCAGGGGCGCTAGACACGACGGGCATCTTATTTGCGTTGTTTGCTGGCGCCTGCTGGGCTGTTTATATCATCGCGGGTAAAAAGGCGGGTGATGCGAATGGCCGCATGAGTGTCCCATTAGGTGCGTTGGTGGCGACCATTTTTATATTTCCTATTGGCTTTTATCATGCGGGAACTGACTTGTTCTCATTATCGATCTTGCCGACTGCGTTGCTGGTAGCGTTGTTTTCGTCGACTCTGCCTTACAGCCTTGAGATGATCGCGCTAACAAGATTGCCGTCCAAAACTTTTAGTATGCTAATGAGCCTTGAACCTGCCTTGGGCGCGATTTCCGGCTATCTGTTTTTAAAAGAAGGATTGACGTCATCGCAGGGAATTGCGGTGTTGTGCATTATTGTGAGCTCAATGGGCATTACGGGCGCGATAGGCAGAACGCGAAAGTGAAATCTGAGTAATGTATAACCTACAACATTCGTCGGATCGTCTAATGCAAGTCTCGGTTTAGCATTATAGAAGTAACGCCCAAGGCGATACGAAGCGATCTGTCAGTCGGCAAATCCACGTGCTCCCTGTAGTCCTCCTGTATGCACAGCGACAATGCGTTCGTCATCTCTAAATGCATTAGCGTGGACCATATTTCGCAAAGCAAAAAAAAGCTTTCCAGTGTAGACCGGCTCTATAGGAATACCAGTTTCCTGCGAAAAATCGCGACAAAATTGTCGTAATTCTGGCGGTGCTTTTCCATAGCCGCCATGATGCGCATCGGTGATAAGCTCATAATTTGTGTAGGATGGATAACCAGCTTGTTGCAGTAATAATGCAATTTCTTTATGGAGATAGCCTGCATTTTTGAGTACGGCGATGCCGATTACACGTCCTCTGCCCTGCATGCCTGCTAATAATCCTGCCATCGTAGCACCAGTGCCGCAAGCCACCATCATGACTTCTGGAATAAAGGGAAGTTCGTTGACTAGTTCCGCTACGCCCTTTAGTGCGGCGGCCGAGCTACCGCCTTCTGGAAACCAGACGTCATCGTTTGTTTCGGATAGGTAGCGTCGCCATTCATCCGTTATATCACGTAGCGCGCGATAGTCTTCGCGTGTCACAAATTGAATTTCCATCCCGAGTTGTCGACAGTCATCTAACGTTGCTGTATTCATTGCTTCGGTTCCACGTACCAATCCGCGCGTTGGCCATCCAAACAAAGCGCCCGCATGAGCAAGTGCATGCAGATGATTCGACCAAGGCCCACCCATCGTGGTCAGTGTAACTTTGCGGCCTTTAAGCGCGATGAGTGGATATTTAAGCTTGCGAAATTTATTTCCGGAGACTGTTGGATGGTATAAGTCATCACGTTTAATCCATACCGCCCGCCCAATCAACGATGGTAATGCGATGGCGTGAAGCGGTGACGGCGGGGCAAAAAAAGGCATGAGGGCAGAGCATTCATAATAAAGAAGGGTGAAGAGTTTATAGATGTTTTTTAGGGAAATGGCAATCCCGACTAATCTTGTCAAATGCGTTTGTGTGGCTTTAAAGTGTGTACGATCAGATTATGTTTTTTCAACCTTTCAGCTAATTTTGACAAGCAAGCATAGAAAGATTTCTGTAGTATTAGGTTTTAATTAATAGATAACTAATTTCATGTTTCTGAATCCCCGTAGTTGGTTATTAACACGATTACTAATAAGCGCTAAAAGGTTTGGCCATGCCTGCTGATACAACGGCTATTAATAAATTGATGGATCGTTTTAATGCACATTCCAGTGTTTGGTTATTCGGCTATGGATCGTTGATATTCAAAGTTGATTTTCCGTTTGTCGAACGACGGCCTGCATATATTAAACATTGGAGCCGACGCTTCTGGCAAGGCTCATACGATCATCGCGGGACGCTTGATGCGCCCGGCAGAGTGGTGACGCTGATACCGCAAACTGACGCAGTTTGCGAAGGAATGGCCTATCTTATTACGCCAGATATTTTAGAGCAGCTTGATTTTCGCGAAAAGAACGGTTACCTGCGTCTCTACACAGAGATGGTATTTGAAGATGGCACAAGCGCTCAGGGATTGGTTTATATCGCGACAGAAGAAAATTCGGCCTTCCTCGGACCGGCGACCGAGCTGGAGATTGCACGACAAATCGCCGCATCCGCTGGTCCCAGCGGCGACAATAAAGACTATCTCGTTGGTCTGGCAGAAGCACTCAGAGCGCTCGGTAAAGAAGATGCGCATGTGTTTGAAATTGAGCGCCATTTGATCGCATTGTGACATCAGGCAGACCTGATAACTCAGGTCTGCCACGAAGTAAGATGTGACAGAGTCCGTCACCTTTGCGGATTGCTTACGCACATCTGAAAGTCTATGACGCAGAGCGGGCAAGGGAAGCTGCCGCAGCGGGATCTGTATAGCGTTTAGCTACCTTCTAAAGTACTTGCAGCGCAATCAGCGCCATGATGACGGCAGTGATTCTGGTATCAATGAGCACAGTGTCGGTGTGTTGATGTCAAAACCGGTATCAACCAAAGCAAAGTTATCATTGGATGTATTTTCTTGAAGCCCTTATAGTGAACAGAGTGACGTATTGCAGAGTGTCATTCAATGTCGGCAATTCAGTCTCGGCAACGGTCGACAACTAATGAGTAGTCAACATCAAGGTGGAACAATCAATGGAATATCGTGTACTTGGCCGGACTGGCTGGAAAGTCTCAACGGTTAGTTTTGGTAGCTGGGCAATTGGTGGAACGTGGGGCACTGTGAGCGATGAAGAGTCGCGTCTGGCGTTACACAAGGCATTAGATGAAGGCGTGAATTTTTTCGATACTGCAGATGTGTATGGTGACGGCCGCAGTGAACGGTTATTGGCGCAATTGCGCAAAGAACGTAGCGAAAAATTTCATATTGCGACGAAGGCCGGACGTCGGTTAGATCCGCATGTTGCTGGCGGTTATAACCGCGAAAATTTAACTGCCTTTGTTGAACGCAGTTTGCGAAATCTGGACACTGATGCACTAGATCTGCTGCAATTGCATTGCCCGCCGACCGATGTTTATTACATGCCGGAAGTGTTTGGTGTATTGGATGACTTGGTCAAAGCCGGTAAGGTGCAGCATTACGGTGTTAGCGTTGAAAGGGTGGAAGAAGCATTAAAGGCCATTGAATATCAGGATGTGCAGAGCGTTCAGATCATTTACAATATTTTCCGTCAACGTCCGCAAGAGCTCTTTTTTGCAGAAGCCACGCGTCGTCATGTAGGTGTGCTAGCCAGATTGCCGTTATCTTCCGGTATGTTGTCGGGTAAGTTCAATGCGAGCAGTACGTTCGCAGCAGATGACCATCGTCAATTTAATCGACAAGGCGCTGCTTTTGATCGTGGCGAGACGTTCTCAGGGCTGGATTATGCCACCGGTTTGGAAGCAGTTGAAGCGTTGCGCGCTTTGGTACCGACTGGTATGTCGATGGCGCAACTGGCGCTGCGCTGGATATTGATGTCACCGGCGGTCACCTGCGTATTAGCGGGCGCCAAGCGCGCGGATCAGGTTGCAGAAAATATGATCGCCGCCGATTTGCCGCCGCTACCAGATAGCTTGCTGCAAGCAATAGATGTTCTTTATCGTGAGCGAGTTCGACCACACGTTCAACATTACTGGTGATTTTTGCTGGCGATATGATGCGTAACTAATGTAATGATATCGCCAGTTTGTTTGTCACAAATCGACGGTTTGGCCGACCAATTAAAAAGAAAACACACCGTCTATCCCGTTCCGTCCACGCCTTTGCAAATCCACTTACAGACCACTCAGTTAAAGGCGGTTCAATATACATTCGACAATTATTCGGCTTGCTGGATGCACAACTTCGAACTTATTTGTCGCATCATTTATTGGGACTAAGCATAGCCTGACCAGGTATCGGTGCCATTTTTCCGTACATTGAAGGGTTTGCATGCGATTTCTTGTTTATCATTTTGACGCGTGTCAACCTCGATGAATGATGTTCTATTGTCATTCAATTGAGGCTATTAAAGAACGCGCCGGTAGTGCGTTTGCACTGGTCGGTGAGTGCACTCGGCTGGCATTGTGTTTCCTTGCGTATGCAATAACATGATTAATAGGGTTATTAGCGGTCTTCAAAGAGTTTTCTATGTAATAAGCTTGTTTTACAACTCAACTGTTTAATTGCGCTGCGTTAAAATGATGCAGGTTTTCAGCAAGCGGAAAATAACAGAAGAATATTTAACAGGAATAGTAATGAGTAACAATAATAGTAACGGTCCAACAAGTTTAACAAAAGATGAATACGACGCCTTGGCACAGATCGCGCGGACACGGAACCGTGGGCCAGAGACGGCTTGCGTAGCGCGTAATGCTAAGCGCCTATCGGGTTTGAAATATATTGCCTATGGGAAGAATGGGCAACTGGCCCTAACAGAAAAGGGCGAGCAAACGCTATTCGTTAAAAGTTGCATTGAAGGACTTCGGGCTATTTCGACCGACCCGCTCGCGCCGCTTGAAGCTGACGTAGAAGTTTTTCTCGGTAGAAAAGGGCATATCGTCGCTAACGAATCCGGCGATGGCTTTGAGATAACATTACGTGGGCGTGAAAGCCTGGCTGACATCGACTCCAACGCTGGCTAGACGAATGAAGCGTGGTGATATTTTTTTGGAGTTGTCCGAATAAAGGGAGTCAGTATGTCGTGTCAAGCATGCAATGCAATAGAGTTGAGAAAACGTAAAGGCGTGGGCCATCCTAAGTTGACGCAAATTGGTGAACCGGTGAAAGTTCGCAATATGGGGCAGCCCGCAGTCATCATGACGCATTACGTCTGCGAGGAATGCGGTGTAAAGTGGCAGTACGAAGACGATAGGCGTGATGTCTATGCCGGATGGTCGATTGAGCCTTAAGTTTTGAATACGGAGTCTACAATAGGACTTGGGCGCGATTAAATTCTTAGACAGTTGGGAGCAGAAATGGATACCAGCAAAGAGAAATTTAAGCAGGAAGATAAAAAATTCTTAGCTCAGAAAGTACCGACCCAGACTTCTAGTTCTGGATCAACCTCTCACGTAGAAAAGGATCAGTCTTCACCTTCCGCCACGGAAGATAGGCTGAATTCGCAGCATATTTTGCATGAAGTCGCGGTGCAGGCGGATGGAACCGAAGATCCGGGTGCCGGCATTGAGCAAATGGTGGAATCCAAAGTAGAAAGTGGTAGCAGTTTACAACCGTCTTCAACACCGGCCATTGATCCGGCGGCATTATCGCCTAAACGCAATCCCGGCCCTGATTGAGTGCAATGCAGTAGTCATGGTTTGATCTGACAGGAAGTGTCAGCTCAGAAATGGCGCAGATTACACTGTTATCGCCCCTGGCAATATTGCCCTTAATGCCCGCGCTATCGACCAATAAGAGTCGTACAGATTTTTCATTGCAATGACAGCTATGCAGCGATTGCGGACATTGGCGGAACTGCCGCTTCTGACCGGTTGAATCCAAGCCCCAAAGCGGACCTTCTAGATCATGTCATCTGCAGATTGTCACCTCGTCTTCGTCCGACTAAGCACCTCCGATTCCTCCTTGCTGTGTCAGCCGGTGGGTCGTAGGCGCGACGGGCTCCTACAGCACTTGCACAGGATATTTGAAGATTTCTGTGCGCCTCTAGGTCTTAAAGTAATCCAGCAGAGCAGACTCGACCCCGTCCATCAGTTGCCTGAAGTCTGTGTCAAACAGGGCATGTACTACTGCCTTGTAACGCTCCCTCCTGATCGCATAAATCTCGTCCAGGGCCAGCTTGATCTTTTCAAAGGGATTTGGACTGGCAAAGTTGAGTTCGTTGACTGCCATTTTTAACATGCTCATCGCAAAACGGATTCGCTTCGCGTGATCTGACCTTGAACTGACCAGGTCGGCGCGCGCCAGCCCATACACCTTGATCGATATGTCGCCCCGAATGTCCATGGGTTCTATCATCCCGTTCTCAAGGAACCTGAAATGATTTTTCGGTTTGTCGATGCAGGGATTAACCAGTACTGACTGCTCGTGTACCTCATCCCCCTCCTTGGTTGCTCGCTTGGACTCATCAGCCAAAGGGAACCAGTTGCCCTTTCCTGCAAGGTCCATTGTCGGCGCCTGCGCAACCCTTTTTATCTCTTGGGTCCAGACCCGGTTGCACCCGGGACAGGACAGAAGGAGATTGTCCCACGACGCGCCCAGCCACCAGTAACCAGGCTTATGTAGTTTCGCTTTCTTTTTGCCTTGAACAAGATATGCGCCCTTGGGACGGAAATGCTCAATATCAGCTGGGGTCGCACAGGCGTAATCGGATTCACAGTAGGCACAGAATCGGCCAAACATTATCCTTAAGGCGACCTTAACCGAGTCGTGTTTGTAATGCACAAATTCGAACCCCTTGCGAGGGAGTACCTGCTTGTTGTAATGCGCTTTAGCACGAGCTAGCTCGTCCAGCCGATCTGCATCAGTAGCGGACAATACGGCAGGGACATTCCCGCGTGCGATAAAAATCATTTGCCTAACTCACTTGTTGTCATCGTTAGGAGACGACAGTTGCGCCAGTTTACGGTTGAGATCGGAAAGCAGTTTTTTCGAGTCTAGTTCGGCTTCCGGGATCCCGCTCAGATATCGGTCGATCGCACCCAGCATCAAACGCTCTCGCCGGGTAAAGCCGAACTGATGCTGGCTCTGCAATTCCAACGTAATCGCATCCAGCCTGCTGCGGTCGGCGGGTGCAAACTCTTCGTAACGGAGAAGACTGTAATACTCATCAAAAAGCCGCTCGACATCAGGATCCACAGCTGACGACAGACCAAAGTGCTCAGAAGTAAGTATCTGATCGACCCGCATCGATCCGATGTCAGGCAGGTTCTCAAGCGCCCTGACCACTCCATGTTGGTCTCGCCGCAATACCAGAACCTCTCCGTGACTGAGCCCCTTCAGGCATAGGGGATCATGCGTCGTAACGATGAACTGCATTCTTGGAAATGCTTTTCTGAGCATCGGGACCAGCTGCATTTTCCATTTTGGATGAAGATGGTTTTCTATCTCATCAATAAGGATGATGCCCTCCGCGATCTCTGCAGCCACGTAGTGTTCGAGGAGACCACTCATGATGTCGCACGCCAGTGCATGCATGGACTGCAGGCCGTCGCTAAGCCGGTTGAAGGGAGTTAGTACACCGTGGCTCCGTAAGAACACTTCGTTTGTGTTCGGATTCCGCTCAAGCTTGGCATCCTTTGGCAGATGGGATATGGACTTGAGCGCTCTAGCCGCGTAATCGAACTGCTCGTTGCTCAATGAAAGAAGCCATCTTACAGGATCCGTCAGTCCACGGTAGGGGTCAAACAGGTTGGTTATTCTGGAACGTTTTTCTTTATCTTCATCCCGTCCGAGAAGTCTGGTTGCGCCGTATGCAAAAATCAAAACCTTACCATTCGATCGGGACACTTCGAGACGATTTCTATCGTTCCATTGGACCGAATTTCGACCGGTCCTACTGAGCTCTACGGTGACGCCTCCATGATCCGATCCGGAAATCATCCCAGGTTTGTATTTCCTGATGGCGCTCCCTTCCGCAAGTGCGACAGCGATTCCTTTTAGAATCGATGTCTTGCCGATATTGTTTTCGCCAATGATCGCGAGCCATGGAGCCCTTTCATCAGTACTCCGGTTCAGATCGATTTTAATGTCACCCAGAGGGCCAACATTGCTCATCGATACACTGGCAATATAGTTGGACGAATCCTTCTCGGCCGTCTCATCCGGTCTGCCCCCGGCTTCATTTCCAGCTCTCTCGCTGAAATGTTGCGCGTTGGCCCGCGCAGCACCCAGTGCCTGTTTTCCCTCATCTGTTCTGACAAACACGAGGGATCTCACGAAACCCGAGTACGGTGCGCGGTCGCTCGTCATCTCGTTTAACATATCTTCAAGATCGATAGAAACGGTCTGCGCCAGTTTTTTCCGCTCACCAACCAGATCTAGGCGATTCAGATCAAGGGTCTCGATCGTTACATAACCTCTCGAGGTTCTGGGCAGGAGTCTGCCGCTACGGTCAGAGATCAGATGCTGCGACGGGTCGTCCTCACAGGGATTCAGCAGAAGAGGACGCTCGGCGCGTAACGATCCTGACTGACCGTCGACAGGTGAACGCGGGCCTTCAATTGGAAATTTTGAACCCTTGGCTCTAGCACAAATCGCACACGTCAGAAACATGTTGCTCCAGCGATAGGCCATCCACCAATAGTGGTCGGGCAGATATACGCCGGTTTCGGAAATCGTATCCTTCGCTGGACGGTGACGGTGAACGTACCCCGATGCTGCAGAAAGAGGCGACTCACAGTAAGCACATTTCCCGTGAAATAGCTGGGTAAGCGCGGCCCGTACAGCGTGAATGTTCCAATCGGGATTGAATGCATCAAAGTCGTAACGGTTCTGCCGGCGTGCCTCGAGAGGCGATTCAAAAAAGCTATACGCCTTTTTACGGAGCGCCGATCTCTGTCCGTCACTTAAGGGAGCGCTCACCAAAGAGCGTGATATTCGGATCATGATATTCTTTATGTAACTTAATTATTTCGACTATCTGATGAAATTAACTTTGATAGGTAACCAAGGCTCTGCCAAATTCAACGCTTTAGATTTCAAAACCGTAACTGTCATTGGTCTACATTTAGGGGAATCCGACTCTAATCCAGCCGCCCCCGCCGAGGCCTCCATCAAGTGCTTAAAAAGCCATCCGCGTGCAACAAAGACGCTATTTATTCGTTTCAAGCAGCTATTCGATTGTGGCCATTTGTCGCGTGACAAACGGCAAAACTGAGATTGACATTAAATCAATCATTGTGCAAGCTTATGAGAGAGCCTGACAGGCTGCTATCAGTCTGAAGGGGCCGTTCAGCTGGCGCTGTGTAAATGACCGCAATTGGCGGCAGATTCAATCAAGTGATTTAGCGAAACCACGAAAAAAAATTGTTTTGGTTAATCTTATAGTTGATAATTGACTCCATGAACGATACCCAAAACCGCCCCCCACTTCCTGATCGGCTCTCAGTCGATCCTCGTAGCCCTTTCCATAATGCGGCCATATTTGAACATGATGTTGGTATTAAACTTAACGATAAAGAACGCTTCGATGTTGAGGAATATTGTATCAGCGAGGGATGGATTAAAGTCCCGGCCGGAAAGGCGCTAGATCGGAAGGGCAACCCCTTAATGACTAAAGTGAAAGGCACGGTCGAATCTTTCTATCGGTAGGTGCTGTTCTTTGATTCGCATTTCTTTACTTCTTTGATAGCCTGCAAGGGCGTGTGCGCTCACTTTTTTTCGATAGCGATTACACGTCCGCTTTTGGCCGAGGCTGTGTGAAAACGCAGAAAAATTCGGTGCACATAACAATCGGCACCATAAAACGGTCGCTACGTGATCGTCACGATATCGGCAATGATCACTCTACCCACGAAAATTTCCTGCTTTTGCGTTTTCATACAATCTCGGTCGAAGTCAGAAGTTCGAGAAGTGTTAAGGCGCGATAAAATCGTACACTGATTGGCGGGGTCGATTTGCTCTGCTACAAGTAAATAATCTTGCGGTAAATGCGTTTAACAAAAATCTCGGCTGCTAGTCTGTAATTGCCCAAGTAATGCAGATAAATCCACCAGTCGTTTAGCGACCAGATGTCTGACGTTGTCCTTGGATTGCCAAATGCCATAGACGCCGAGAAGGGTGGCGCTGAGCAATTCTTTGCGCTGTTTTTCGACTAATCCAGGCCAGACAATGACATTGATTGAACCGGTCTCGTCTTCGATGGTGACAAACATGGTGCCTTTTGCTGTGCCGGGACGTTGCCGAACAGTGACGATGCCGCAGCCACGGGCCAGTTGATCATTGGCAAAGGTGTTGAGTACATCGGCTGGAACGAACCGTTTTGCGCTTAATTGTTTGCGCAAAAATGCGAGAGGATGGCGACCAAGTGTCAGTCCTAGCGTGCGGTAATCGTTGACCAGACTTTCTTCTTCACTGGGTGCGTTTAGCAATAGCGACGGCTCTTCTACTTTTGCGATCTTTAACAAATCTCTATCGGGTGCGCTGATCAATGCTTGCCATAACGCCTGTCGACGATTGCCAGATAGGGCGATCAGTGCGTTGGCTGCCGCCAATGCTTGTAACTGATCGCGCTTTAAATGCGCGCGTAAGGCCATGTCATGAATGTCGCTAAAGGCTCTGATTGCACGGGCCGCTTCGATCGCCATCACGCTATCGGCGCTTAAGCCGCGCACCATATTTAGTCCTAATCTTACTGCTTGTCTTGCCCTTGGCTGCGCTGTATTTAATTGAGTTGCTTCTGATTGAGAACAGGTTTCCAGAGTTGCCTCCCAATTGCTGATGGTGACATCAACCGGCAACACTTCAACGCCATGGCGGCGGGCATCCTGCGTTAGTTGCGATGGCGAATAAAATCCCATTGGCTGACTATTCAATAGCGCGCATAGAAAAGCCTCCGGTTCATGACATTTCAACCATGCGCTGGCATAGGCCAGCAAAGCAAAACTGGCCGCATGACTTTCTGGAAAGCCATATTCGCCAAATCCTTGAATTTGGCTGTAGATTGCTTCGGCATATGACTTTTCATATTTATTATTTGCCGTCATCCCGGCAATCAATTTTTCACGGTATTTATCCAATCCGCCTTTTCGTTTCCATGCTGCCATCGCACGGCGCAGACCGTCTGCTTCGCCGGGTGTAAATCCTGCTGCGATAATGGCGATTTGCATGACCTGTTCCTGAAAAATAGGGATGCCTAAAGTGCGGCCTAAAGCCGCTTTTAATTCGTCATTAGGAAGGTTGTCTTTTTCTAGCCCTTGTTTTCGGCGAAGATAAGGATGTACCATGCCGCCCTGAATCGGTCCGGGCCTGACGATTGCCACCTCGATGACCAGATCGTAAAATTTTCTTGGTCGCAAACGCGGCAGCATGCTCATCTGAGCCCGACTTTCAATTTGGAATACGCCAACGGTATCGGCGTTGCAAATCATGTCGTAGGTTGCCGTATCTTCGGCAGGAATATTGCGCAGCTCAAATGCTTCACCGCGTTGTTGCGCCACCAACGCCAAGGCACGCCGTAGCATCGTCAGCATGCCTAGCGCCAGTATGTCAACTTTCAGTATTCCCAAGGCATCCAGATCGTCTTTATCCCATTGGACAACACTACGATCTTTCATCGTTGCGTTTTCGATCGGCACCAAACGTGATAACTTGCCGCGTGAAATCACAAAGCCACCGGGATGCTGAGACAGATGGCGGGGAAATCCCAATAACGTATGGGATATCGTTGACCACTGCTGGGCCAGCGCTGATTGGGGATCGACCCCGCACTCCAGAAAACGCTGATCCAGATTGTGCTTGTCATCCCACCACCGATGCGATTTGGCAACCTGATCGACTACGCCGAGATCAACACCAAGCGCTTTGCCGACATCGCGCAATACACTGCGCGGACGATAGCTGATCACTACTGCCGTCAATGCAGCACGCAGCCGTCCGTATTTATTATAGATATATTGGATAACTTCTTCGCGCCGCTGATGCTCAAAATCGACGTCGATATCCGGTGGTTCGTTGCGTTCCTTGCTAATAAAGCGTTCAAATAAAAGCGTACTGCGCGCTGGGTCCACTGCGGTAATGCCGAGGCAATAACATACTGCAGAATTCGCAGCCGAACCGCGTCCCTGACATAGTATGTCCTGACTGCGCGCAAAGCGAACGATGTCATAGACGGTTAAAAAGTACGACGCATAACCGAGGTCATTGATCAGGTCGAGTTCTTGCTCAACTTGTTTTTGGACCTTAAGGGGAATACCTTCCGGAAACAATTGGTGCGCGCCGATATAGGTTTCCTGTCGCAGATAAGTGGTGGGCGTCTGACCCGCAGGTACTAACTCATCCGGATATTCGTAACGTAGTTCATCGAGTGAAAAATGACACAAATCGGCGATGTTGATGGTTTCTGCTAATGCCGCAGGTGAGTAGAGGTTAGTCAGACGCAATCGCGTCCGCAGATGCTGTTCGGCATTTGGTACCAGATCATATCCGCACGCTGCAATCGGCTTACCCAAACGGATAGCGGTCAGCGTATCCTGCAACGGCTTGCGCGAGCGCACATGCATGCAGACATCGCCGGTCGCAACTATTGGAATGGACATCTTGCTTGCCACCATTTCGACGATGCCACGATGATGATCGTCATCGGCACGATGGAGCAACGTTAAACCGATCCAGGCCCGCTGTGGAAAGTTTTTTTTCAGCCACTTTGCCTGTTTGGCGAGGGCGGCAGCACTCATGCCATGACTAGCCAACAGTATGATCAGGCAATCAGGCAGAGTGCGCAGATGTGCGTACGGATTCTCGCATTCATCTGAGTGGGGAGCGACATCAAGTTCAGTCAGATCATCGGCGCTCAGGCGGTATGATCCTTTGGTAGCCCGCGTACGTGCTAATGTTATGAGCTCTGATAAATTACCGTAGCCTTCGCGATTTTGGGCTAATACGATGATTGAGAAAGTCGGATTGTCATCTTGGTCGACTAACTGAAATCGGCTGCCGATAATCAGATGCAGCTTATGGATTTTGGCTTCGGTATGTGCGCGGACAACGCCAGCTACAGAGCATTCATCGGTAATGGCGAGTGCGCGGTAGCCTAACTGTGCAGCGCGGGTAGCCAATTCTTCCGGATGCGACGCACCACGCAGGAAGCTAAAGTTGGTGGCGCAGTGCAGTTCAGCATAGTCCGGAAGTGTTGATTTTAGGGGCAGAGTATTCATTTTAAAAAAAACGATAAAAAAACGATAAAACGCGGCTTTACGGGAAGTCTTTACATTTAATTAGTAAAAAATAAGTCAAAATTTAACGCGTATTTTTGATATTCTTGAAGGTGATTTTTGGTTTGTATGCAGTACGCCAATACTCTTATTTAAGTGGGATTATCATTTATTGACGATTTTCATTACTGAATTAAAGACGAGAGGATTCAGGCAAACAGTCCGTGTAAATACCAATTGATATCTTCTCCATCACGTTCGCGATAGACCCAATAACGCGCCGCTTCACTGCCTTCTGCGATGAAGTAATCGCGTACAGCAAGTCCTTCGTCCCACCATCCGGCTTCAATTCTTTCCGGCCCCGACAGCAACCTTAACGGTGATCCATAAAATGGTCGATGGTCGCGCACCAACAGGGCGAGTGGTTGTTGTAAAAGCCAAAATGGTCGTTGGCTTGCAATGATCGTATTGGTCGTCTGCAAAAGGGTATTGCTGGCAGCTTGCCAGGCATTCGCCACTTCTGGCCGATGATCTGCCAATGCAGCTGGCGCGAGGACATTTTCTGCGCCGAGTCGTGCTGTTAAGAGTTCTAACAAACGATGATAGTCAGCTGAGGTGCCGCCGGGCTCAGGAAAGAGTGATGCGGTAGGTGGCAACATTGGGGTTACCTGGGTTGCACTCAGTCGCACGGCAATAATCGGACCACTTAGCTGATAACGGCTAAGACGCTCTTTTAGCAAGCGCAACAAATGCGCTTCATGCCATGCCGGTTCTGCGAGTGTTATTTCCAAAGTGCTTGGTGCAATTGCCTGACGCCCGCGTTCATGTTCCATTGAAAGAACAAAACCAGAGATCGCCAACTGTTGTGCCGCCAGCCAGCCGATCATTTGCTGGATTAAGTGACGTGCGCCGAACAAGACCGATTCGGCATGTTCTATCCGATCTGGTAATTCCAGATAGGCTGAGAATTCTTTCGGGGCTTGCACCCATTCAAACATTTCCGGTGCGACGCCATACGCACAATCGAGCGTTTCCAGTATCCGTTTGTCGCTACGTCGCAGCAATCCCGCGCGCGGTAATCTGCGAAGATCAGCAATGGTGCGACAGCCGATTCCTTCCAGCCACTCTTGATAAGGATGTGTTGCCGGCAATACAGAAAATGGTAATGCCTGGATGTAGCGCAGTGCGGTATCCATTCGGACGCTGCGACGTTGTTTGGGTAGACCGGAACGCGGTACATAACGCGCTAAACACCACGCTCCTTGTGCGGTTGGCGCCATGCTGATTTGTGCGGTAAAGCCGAGCGCATCAATGCTTGCACGCACACGACGACAGAGTACTAAGCGACCGCCGAAAGCGCTCAGGCTGGCGCTGATGTTAAGCAGTAAGCTGGCTTCTTCGGCATGTGTGACTTCCGGTGTGTATTGCAACAATGTCAGCGCTATCGCATCCATTGCACTTTGCTCCTTGACTAAATCCCGTTCATAAAGGGTAGTTTGGGGAGCGATTGCCAGCACGCCGCCGCGCCGCATTCCGCTGCGCACACCGCTGGCGGCAGCATCGGTTGTCATCGTCAATACCTGATCGTGATCCATTACCGCCATCATGCCTGGTGCAGACCAGCGCGGGCGGCAGGTTTCAAGCGGTAATAAAGGAAGATGTACACCAATCCACAAAGGCATCATTATTGGCCTCCTAAAAAGTGGCTGTACGCGTCAGTTCGAGTCAATTCGCGTCAATATTGGTTATGCGGTGCTGGCAATTCCACAGACTGGATTTGTGTTTCTAGTGCGAGTTCCTGGTTATGCCCTTGGTTCTTCTTCATGGACTGAGTTGTCTTAATGTTGATTCTTGAGAGTATTTTTGTGTCCGTAATATTTGTGCTGACTGAATGTATTAATGGATTTGATGTTTCTTCCACTGCATCCGATGCTTCGCTATTGGCCCAAGTCAGGTAAAGCGGTTCAATATGTTGCGGTCCGCGACGCTTGAGTAGTTGTACTTCGATACCGTTATGTGCAGGGCGGAGCAACAGTCTTAACGGCGCAGGTGACGACTCATGGGCCGCGCTCAAAGGTCGGACCATCCACAACATGGTGTTGCTGGCTTGTGCTGCGAGGTGCAAGCGTCGTAGCGCATCGGTACGGATATGAGATTGCCAGAAAACCAGAGCACCACAACTACCATTGCGTAAAATCTGCTCAGCTGACCAAAGTGCATCAGCGCTTCCGGCGGTCTTTATCCATAGCAATTGATGCACAGGCAGACCCCAGCCGCTCCACGCTGCTATTTGGGGTAAATGGGGGGGGTGCAAAAGGACGATCCTTCGATTCTCTTGCGTGAGCATGGTTAAGGCAGGTTGCAATAAATGCATTTCACCACTTCCAGCTTGCTGCAACAAAAGCTCTATTAATGCCGAATGGGGCCATCCGCGATTGGGGAGTTCTTGATCCAGAGCGTCATGACCAGATGTCATGACGGCGCCGCGATAAGATGACATTTGATTGCCGCGCCACAACGCATGCGGGAGCGATTCAACTAGCGACTGTGCAGCAACGGATATGCTGCTGGAGCGAGCGGCAGGAGGCGCAATAATATGTGGAGTGGCGGACATAATTTAGCTCAATTGTTTAGTCGGATAGCATTTTTGCTAACTGACTTAATTAACAGATTATTTGAATAGACGAGAAAAAGATAATTTCTATTGTACTGTATAAATATACAGTACTTTTTCAATGGCTCTTCAATAATTCATTAGCTAATTTTGTTATGAGCCCACTTTGATGCTGAATTTTGCTAAATATTGGCTTTATTTTGTCTGTAGATCGATAGCGTTAGCGGGGTGATTCTTTCCGCATATTGCGGAACCTAGGTGAGTTGGCTTTGCGACAAGTTCGCTTCGATTCATTTGTGGCATTGTTTTCGGTACTTTGGTTGACGAATATCAACTCACCTCGATGTGCTTTTGATACCGCATACCTTCCTTACATCATGCACATGAGGCAAAAATACCATGAAATCTACACCAATTTTACTTTTTATGACTGCTCGCCTCAAACAATTCACGTGCCAGAAATTTTTGGACCTGGACATTCATATTGTTAGGTGAAGCATCGCGCGTATGTCTCAATTTTGTATTTTCAGCACCTACTTTAGGTAATACTATTGACATATGTTGAAGCCATGCGATAAATAGATCAGGCATCATAAATGCCGCAATTTTTTCATCGGGTGGTCCTTCGAAGACTTTTTTGACAAACTCCTGAAAACGTTTATCAGTGAGATCGTTCTTAATACCTTCGGGCAAATAATTCTTGAGGGTAGCGGGCAATACCGTTTTGAAATGCGCTAAAAAAATCTGCTTTGTTTGTGGTTGAGTTCCCGCATATCCCAGAAATGCCGCCTGTGAACTGAGTATGGCGTCGGCGTTCCGACGCAGACCGTTTTCTGAGTGGTGCCCATATTTTGATCTGTCTGCTGTAAGATAAAATTCCTGGTGACCGTCCGGTATTGCCAAATGTGACAACTCATGTTGTAAGGTGTCCTGCAACGAACTGGGGTTGTTGATTGGTGATAAAAATGTTGTGGTTATCAGATAAAGCTCGCCACGCTCAGGGCCGCCTTCATAAGTGTAGGCTGAAATCGTGTTGGCAAAGAGCGACGCCTCCTGAGGTGCGCTTTCTATATGTTTTTCCAGGTTATATCGGTAATGTATTCCTTGCGGGCTGATTGACGGCGAGATAATGCGTAGCTTATTGATGTTGTAGGGAGCGGCGCAACTGCCAAATTTTGATATTGTTCGTACCAAATTATCTTTGTAGGCCATTGTCAAACTTTCTTCAGCAACGTGAAAAAAAGCAGAAGCATGCTGCCAGAATGGTTGTGGGTCGTTCTTCGCCCAGTCTGTCAACTGACCGGCAAGTGAGTAGCTATTGGCGTATGCAGCACTAATATCGTGGGCAAATTTCGCTCCATAAATAGCACTTATTTCAGATAAGCCTTTGGCACGCACCGCAAATGTCCAGCCTCCAGCCTCTGTCAGTACTGAGGCTGGAGGGGGACCAAATACCGTTTTCCAGAGCCGCGATGTCATTTTTTGTTGCGGCATGATGAAGTTGGTTTCGTAATCATCATTTAAGTGGTTCAGCTCTTTTACCTGATCAACGTAAAGGTCTGCTAATTCGCCATAAGACTGTTGTGTCTGGCAGAGTTGCAGGCCTAGTTTGCACACATCTTTCAGTGCAGTGGCCGCCCCTCCCAAATGATCAGAGGATTCATGCTCTAGCTGTAAGTGTACTTCTTGCCAAAACTGCGTCAAATCCCGCAGCCTATTTGCTGGCACAGTGCCGCGTCCCCATGTTAACGTGCGTAGCTCCTTGCTGGCGGCAGACACGGTCAATTTCGGCTTGCTAACCATGCGAGCGGTTAAAGCGAGAAAATCTTGTGCGAGTTGGGGAATTTTTTGGAACGCATTTTCAATTTTTTCAGCATCGCGTAGCATTTCAAGTCGAAGCAGCGAGCGCTCATAAAAAGGAAGGTTTTTCATATCCAGCGTAACAAGATGATTGATTGCCTTAGTCCGTGCCGACTCTCGTGGTAAGGGCGTGATGTTAAAGCCCATCATGCTACAACTTGCTTGCAAAGTACCAGGTGGCGCTCGCCTCACTCTGCATCGCTTTTCTTCAAACGCCTCAGCAGAAAGTTCTTCGAATGCATTTTTTTGGTTCGGGCCATGGCGATATATGATGTTGCCGCTCTCATCTTGAAAGCTGAAAATAAATTGATCGGCATTAAAATTATCAACGTACATCGTCGATGCTGACCAACCTTCTGGTAAGTTAAACCCCTGTTTTATTGCGTCATCAAAAGAGGTAATAGTCTTAGGAAGCTCAGAGACTGGTGTAATCAAATGATTATTTGTTACGTGCCAGTTTTCGCCGTCATATTTCATATCAAGGCGTAAGTCGTTTGGAATACCTTCTCCCATAACGCGACGTTCCGTGCCCGGTCCAGATTTCTCTTCCAGTAAATAGAATTCGTCTTCAAGCTTGACATATTCACGGCCTCCTAAGCTATAGACGCCGCTTTCTGGCCGTTCCGGCGCTTGGTCAAAGAAACTCTGGTACTCAAGCTTGCGCACCGCGTTGAGAATTTTGTTGTTGTACAACATATCCGCTACGTCCGATGACGATGAGAGTTGTGGAAAGTTTTTCATGAACCTGGAAAAAACTTGCGGATCTTCATCGACCAGATGTCCATATCCTTTAAACCATTGCTCAGTCTGCAATTCCAATTTTTCTTCCGATTCATTCCAGAGGTAACCCACTTTTTTTTCTGAACCATCTAAGGCCATGACCAGATATATCGGTCCACCAGCCATCTTTTGTATGAGTCCTTTGGGGGACAGGTTATGCGGGATATTGAGCGTGTTTCCCTTAACTGAAATCGTGTTCGGAAGCGCGCTGACGGTTGCTGGTGCGGTATCGACAAATTCGGAAATGCCAGTTCTGAAGTGCAAATCTTCTGGTTTGGTAGCGAGATGTGTACTTATTTCAAGTTTTGGGTATTCTGGCCGATCGTGACCACCGATTCTGGTCTATCGTGACCGACCATTCTGGCGCATCGTGACCGCTCAT